>JACDAO010000829.1 GCA_013695405.1 Acidobacteriota bacterium
AGCATCGCCAGCGCCGCGACGGCGACGGCGATTGCGAGCACGGCCGAACCAAGCGCGCCACGTTGCGAGAAGTCGAGCGCCGACAGCCGCGCCCCGGCCGCCACCGCCACCGCCGTGCGCGGCGCCAGCCCGATGACGGTGCCGGCCATGTACGGCCCGATCGGCACGCGGGCCCCGGCCATCACCATGTTCGCGAGTGCGAACGGGCTGTTGGGCGGGATGCGCACCAGGGTCACGACCAGCAGCGACTTCCACGCCGAACGCCCGACCAGCCCGTGACGGACGGCGCGCCAGCGCGGGCGTTCCGCGAGCAGTTGGTCGACATGACCGGCGGCCGTACGGCCGGCCCAGGCGTAGTTGATGACCGCGGCGATCAGGAAGCCGAGCAGCGCGGCGGGCAGGCCCTGCCAGTCGCCGAAGGCCCAGCCGCCGAGCAGTGCCGCCGCATAGGTCGGCAGCAGCGCGAAGCCCCCGAGCAGTCCGAACCCGCCGACGTACACCGCCAGACCGGTCGTGCCGAGTGCCCGGAGCCACGGCGCCAGCGTCGTCAGGTAGCCGAGCAGCAGCACCGAGCCGAGCGGCGGCAGCACCAGCGAGACGATCGCCAGCGGCGCCAGACGTCGCGTGGCGTGGCTGACGCGTTGATCAGACGTCAGCTCCGCAGTCGGTGGGCTAGGCGCGCCCAGTGGAGACCCTCCACCGCTTGAACAACTCCCACAGCAACGGCAGCACCGAGAGCAGCACCACCACGATGATGACGTGATGGATCCGCGAGGCGAGCGGGCTGAGTCCGAGCATGTAGCCGATCCAGAGCAGGCTGGTGACCCACAACACGCCACCGACCACGTTGTAGGCGACGAAGCTGCGATACGGCATCTGCGCGACGCCGGCGATGAACGGCACGAACGTCCGCATCACCGGCACGAAGCGCGCGATGATCAGCGAGCGGCCGCCCTTGTTGGCGTACAGCTCCTGCGCTTCGTACAGGTATTTCTTCTTGAAGAACCGGCCGTCAGGCCGGCTGTAAATCGCCCGTCCGGCGCGGTGACCGAGGCCGTAGCCGACTTGATCGCCAATCACTGCCGCTGCCACCAGCAGCAGGTTGGTCAGCCAGATGTTCAACGGGGGCAGCCCCGGGAAGGCGCCCGAACAGACCACACCGGCCGTCACGAGCAGCGAGTCACCAGGCAGGAAGAAGCCAGCCAGCAGACCGGTTTCCGCGAAGACGATCGCGACCAGGATGCTGAGGCCGCCCCAGGCGATCAGCGCGCGAACGCCTTCGTCGCTGTGCAGCGTGCGGATCCAGTCAAGGAGATTGGTCAGGAAGTCCATACAGCGGCAGGGGAGGGCTCGGACGCTCGAGGCGCAGAAAGAGGGTGGCGGCCGCCACACGGGCGAGCCGGTTCGGACGGCGACCTCCAAGGATACGGGGCGCGCCGCCAAACACCAACCAGCGCGCCCGCGACCGCTGCGTTAACATGGCGCCTCTCAGGGACTTGCCGTGACCACCGCCGAGACGCCGCAGCCCATCGACGTGCAGGACGTGATGGCCGAGGTCCGCGCCCGCGTCAGGGCCGACGTGCGTGCCCGGCTGGTGCGCAGCGGCGCCACCGAGTTCGGCGACGAGGCGGTCTTCCGCGCTGCCGAACAGCTGCTGCTCGACGCCCTGACCCGCCGCGACCGGGCCCGGTTGCTGCTGCCCGAGCTGCTCGACGACGAAGACGACTGGCGTGTCGATCCGTCGCTGCGCCTGGCCAGCCATCGCCCGATTGCCGGCCGGCTGATCGTCTGGCTCAAGCAGACGGTGATGCTGCCGGTGACGCGTTGGCTGTACGACTACAGCCGCGAGAACTTCGCGCGTCAGGAGCGGCTCAACTTCGTGTTGATGGCCTGCGTGCAGCAACTGGCGGTGGAAAACGCCAGGCTGGCGGCCCGCCTGGCCGACCGCGAACACGACGGGTCTGGCGGGGAAGGCCCCGCGTGAAGCTGGCCTGCGTCGTCCAGCGCTACGGCGACGAGGTCACCGGTGGTGCCGAAGCGCATTGCCGCGCGATTGCCGAGCGGCTCGCCGAGACGCACGACGTCACCGTCCTGACCAGTTGCGCCCGCGACTACCTGACCTGGCGGAACGCCTACCCGGCCGGCCACAGCCAGATCGGACCGGTCTCGGTCAAGCGGTTCACCGTGGATCGCCCGCGCCACCTGCACCGCTTCGCCGACCTCAGTCACGAGGTGTTCGCCCGGCGTTCGTCGCTCGACCGGCAGCGCGCCTGGTTCGAGGAGAACGGGCCGGTTGTGCCGGCCCTGCTCGATCACCTCCGGACCGACGGCGCCAGCTACGATCTGGTTCTGTTCTGGTCCTATCGCTAT
This sequence comes from Acidobacteriota bacterium, assembly GCA_013695405.1. Classification (GTDB taxonomy): domain Bacteria; phylum Acidobacteriota; class Vicinamibacteria; order Vicinamibacterales; family Vicinamibacteraceae; genus Luteitalea. The sequence goes on from JACDAO010000829.1 coordinate 2,371, forward strand.
TACCCGAGCTTCTTCGGACTGCCGCTGGTGCGCGACCGTGCGGTGCTGGTGCCGACCGCCGAGGAGGATCCGCTGATCTGGCTCGACGTCCTCGGCGACTTCTTCACCGTGCCGGCCGCGTACGTGTTCCTGACCGAGGAGGAACGCGCGCTGGTTGCCAGCCGGGCCCGCGCGCCGCTGCCGCCGTCGTGCGTGATCGGGTCGGGCCTGCCGCCCGCCGCGCTGCCGCACCCGGAGTTGCGCGGCCAGCTCGAGAACCTGGGCGTCACCTTTCCGTACGCGCTCTACCTGGGTCGGGTCGAGAAGAACAAGGGCTGCGAGACCCTGTTCCGGCACTACCAGCAGTACGTCGAGCGCGGCCGCCCGCCGCTGCCGCTGGTGCTCGCCGGGCCAGAGTTCATGGAGGTGCCCAGCCATCCGCAGATCAGACCGCTTGGTTTCGTCCCCGAGCACCTGCGCGAGACCCTGCTCGGAAGCGCACGGACACTGATCATGCCGTCGCCATACGAGAGTCTCAGCCTGGTGCTGCTCGAGGCGTGGAACCATGGCGTCCCGGCGCTGGTCAACGGCGGCTGCAAGGTCCTCAAGGGCCAGACGCTGCGCGCCAACGGCGGGCTCTACTATCACCACGCCAACGAGTTCGTCGAGGCGTTGACGCTGCTCGCCACCGACGAGCCGCTGTCGGTCCGCCTCGGCGCACAGGGCCGCGCCTACGTCGAGACCTGGTATCGCTGGCCGCGGGTGATGGCGACGCTCGAGCCATTCCTGCGATCGGTCGTCGACGCGTGACGCAGGCCGCTGCGTCCTCATTCGTACGGCCGCCGCTGAGCGAGCGGGTCTACCCGCCCGGACATCGCCCGACGCCACGATCAGCAAGGCCGGTGACCTGTACAACCGGGCCCGGCTGACGCCCACCGTTCGTACGATCTTCGGTCGCTGGCTGGCGTGGCGACGGTGACCGCTGGCCTGGCGCGCGTCGCGGCTGGCGCGGCGCCCTGGCCGGGGCGCGCGTCTATACTTCCTGGCGTGTCCTCGTTTGCCCCGGAGTACGTGGCGCTGGTCCTGAACGACGTCTTCGAGGATGCCAAGCGCCTGTTCCTGTCGCAGCTTCGCGCCATCGATTACGCCCACCTCGTCATGCTCACCGAGCAGGGCATCGTTCCCGTCGACGCGGCACGCCTGCTCAGAACCGGGCTCGATCGAATCGACGAGGATGCGGTGCGCCTGGTGACCTACGACGGCACCTACGAGGACCTGTTCTTCTACCTCGAGCAGGTGCTGACCGACGCCTGCGGGCACGAGGTCGCGGGCCGGCTCCACACCGCGCGTAGCCGAAACGACATCGACATGACGATGTACCGGATGCGGTTGCGGGACGCGGTGGTCGACACCGCGGTGGCGGTCGAGGAGTTGGTCACCGCGCTGGTCGACCTGGCGGGGCGACACCTGCACTCCGTGTTCGCCGCACACACACATACCCAGCCGGCCCAGCCAAGCACCGTGGCGCACTACCTGCTGGCGATGATCGAGCAACTGGCCCGCGACCACGCGCGCCTGCGCGCCGCGTACGCCAGCGTCAACCGCAACCCGCTCGGCGCATGCGCGATCACCGGCACCGGCTTCCCGATCGACCGCGACCGCACCAGCGCCCTGCTCGGCTTCGATGGCCCGACCGGGAACACCTACGGGAGCATCGCCACCGTCGACTACCTGCTCGAGGCGGTCGGCGCGCTGGCGGTGACGCTGGTCGGCCTGGGGCGCTTCGTCCAGGACCTGATGCTGTGGTGCACCGCCGAATTCGGCTACCTGCGGTTGTCGGATGGCTACGTGCAGTGCAGCAGCATCATGCCGCAGAAGCGCAATCCGGTCGCGCTCGAGCATGCGCGGGCGCTCGGCAGCAAGGCGCTGGGACAGGCCCAGGGCGTGACGCTGGCCGTGCACAACACCCCGTTCGGCGACATCGTCGATACCGAAGACGACCTGCAGCCGCTGGTGGCCAACGCGTTCCGTGATGGCATCCGGGCGATCCGGCTGGTGGCCGGGGCGATGTCGCAGGCCACCTTCGACGTCGAGAAGATGGCCTCGCGTGCGGCCGCTGGTGGCACCACGGTGACTGAGCTCGCCGATACGCTGGCGCGCAGCCATGCGCTGCCGTTCCGGGTCAGTCACGAGATTGCCGCGCACTTCGTCGCCGAACGGCGGCGCCTGCCGGCCGGAACGCTGGTCGATGCGTTGGCCGCGGCCACCATGGCGGTGCTCGGCCGGACGTTGCCCTACACCGAAGCTGACTTGCAGGAGATGCTCGAGGCGCGGTACTTCATCGAGGTGCGGCAGACCTTGGGTGGGCCTGCCCCGGCGCGCACCAGCGCGGCGCTCGCTGACGCGACTCGTGCGCTGACCGCTGACTGCGCCTGGTCGGCCGGAGTCCGCCGCGACCTGCTCGAGGCGACGGTCCGCCGCCGCGCGGCAGTGGAGGCCCTGTGACGACCGACGACGCGGTCACGGCGTCACCGCGGTGGCGTGCGCCGCTGCAGGTGGTGCTGGTCGAGATACTCACTCTGCTGGCGTTGTTCGGCGTGCAGCAGTACTTCGCGCCGTAGTCCATCCTGCCATGCACCCGCTCGACTGGACGATCATCGCGCTCTACCTGGCCTGGATCATCTGGACCGGCGTGCAGCACACCCGCGGCAGCACCGAAATCGACGGCTACTTCCTCGGCAACCGCAGCAACCCGTGGTGGGCGGTCGGGCTGTCGGTGATGGCCACCCAGCTGAGCGCGATCACCATGGTCGGCACGACCGGCCAGGGGTATATCGACGGCCTGCGCTTCGTGCAGTTCTACTTCGGCCTGCCGCTGGCGATGGTCATCCTGTCGGTGACCGCCGTGCCGTTCTTCCATCGCGCCCGCGTCTACACCGCGTACGAATACCTCGAGCGCCGCTTCGACGTGAAGACGCGCACCCTGACCAGCGCGCTGTTCCTGGTCTCGCGCGGCTTGTCGTGCGGCACGATCATCTCGGCGCCGGCGGTGATCCTGTCGATCATCATGGGCTGGAACCTGCCGCTGACAGTGATGCTGATCGGCGTGCCGACGGCAATCTACACCATGCTCGGCGGCGTGCAGGCGGTGACCTGGACCGACGTCAAGCAGATGTACGTCATCGTCTTCGGGCTGGTGGCGGTGATGTTCGCGGTGGTGCTCGGGCTGCCGGCCGACGTCAGTGTCGGAGACGCGCTGCGCGTGGCCGGCGCCACCGGCCGGATGCAGGCCTTCGACTTCAGGTTCTCGCTCAACGAGACGTACACGTTCTGGTCCGGACTGATTGGCGGGTTGTTCCTGATGCTGTCGTACTTCGGCGCTGATCAGAGCCAGGTCCAGCGGTACCTCACGGCGCGGTCGGAACAGGAGGCGACCGCCTCGCTCTACATGAGCGCCTACTGGAAGATTCCGCTCCAGGTGCTGGTGCTGATGATCGGCGTCATGGTGTTCGTGTTCTATCTGTTCACCCCACCGCCAGTGCTGTTCAACCCGGTGCACGACGCGCGGGTGCGTGCCAGTACGTCGGCCGGCGCGTACGCCGAGGCCGAGCGCCAGTTCGGCGCCGCCTTCGAGAGCCGGCGCAGCGCCGCCCAGGCGCTGGCCACGGCCGACGACCCGTCGGCACGCGACCGGGCCGAGGCCGACTTCCTGCAGGCGGACGCGTCGCTGCGCCAGGTGCGAACCGAAGCGACCGGGATCGTGCAGCGCGTCACCGGCGACCGCAACTACCGAGACGTCAACTACGTGTTCCCGACCTTCGTGACTACTCACTTGCCGATTGGCCTGATCGGCATCGTGCTGGCGGCGATCATGGCTGCTGCGATGTCGAGCATTGCCTCGGAGCTCAACGCGCTGGCCACGACCACGGTGATCGACTTCTATCGTCGGCTGGTCCGGCCCGAGGCGCCCGACGTCCACTACCTGCAGGTGTCGCGCATCGCGACCGGCTTCTGGGGATTGTTCGCGTGCGGGGTGGCGTTGTTTGCCACCAACCTCGGCTCGCTGATCGAAGTCGTCAACCGCTTCGGCTCGTTCTTCTACGGGTCGATCCTCGGCGTGTTCATGCTGGCGATGGTCACCGGGCGCACGTCGGGCACCGGTGCCTTCGTCGGCTTGATCGGCGGCATGTCGCTGGTGGCGTCGGTGGCCTTCCTGCGGCCGGACATCTCGTTCCTGTGGCACAACGTGATCGGGGCGGTCGGCGTGGTCGTGGTCGGCCTGCTGGTCAGCGTGATCGTGCCGCGGGTCGGCGCCCCGGAGGCCGCGGCATGAGAGGGCCGCTGCTGATGCTCGCCGCCTGCGCGCTGGTGCTTGGGTGCGCGGCGTCGGCGATCGCGCAAACTCCGCCGCCCGGCCCGAAGCTGGCGGCGCCGGTCCAGGTCGCCACGCCGCCACCGGCAAGACGCGGCTTCACCGTCGCGGTCGGGCCTGGCCTCGACAAGATCATCACCACCAGCGGGCAGGCTTCCAACCCCTGGGTGTGGCGGTTCGCGTTCCGCCTGCCGCAGCGCGAAGGCTGGTCTCCAGCGCTGATCTTCGGCTGGTTCGACACGACTGTCGACGGAGCGCAGTTCGGCCCCGAGCAGGCAATCGGGCAACTGCAGATCCGGCCGGTGATGGGCGGCGTCCGCTACACCTGGATCCGCGACGCCTGGAGCTACGACGTCGCCGCAGCCGCCGGACCGTCGTTCTCAGGCTTCGACCTGGCTGGCAGCGTCGCCCGCACGCTGCCGCAGACGACCGGGGCAATCAGGGCCGACGCCAACACCTCGCCGGCCTTCACTGTCCAGGGCAGCGCCTGGTACGACGTCACCGACAAGGTTGCGGTTCGGGGCTCGATCGGCTGGTTCATGTGCCGTCCCGACGTGACGGTCACGGCCAGCGGGGTGTCGCGCCGGTTCAGCCAGTCGGCCAATGCCCTGCAACTCGGCGCCAGCGTCGTCTATCGCATCTTCTGAGAAACGCCACCCTGTCAGGCGCGGCCGGTGAGACCGCCCCCCTGCGCCGGCGCCAGCCCGCCGCCGCTCGGTCGTCCGCCCTCGCACCCGTTGGTCCCTCCGCGGGGACCACCCACGTCAATCTCCTGAACGCGAATCGCGTCCCGCCGTCTCTCACGCCATTCACTCGTGACTGGAGGGGGCAAGATGCGACACGCACCTCGATGGGGCCTGCGGCTGGTGACGATCGGATGCGGCGTGCTGCTCGCCAGCCCGGGGCATGCCGCACCCGAGCTGGCGCTCGGCGGCCGGTGGGTCGGCGGCTTCATCAACCGAGGCGGCATCGTGGCGATCGACGCACGCTTCTCTGGCAGTGAGCCGATGACCGGCGTGATCGACCTGCCACAGCGCGGCGAGATCGAGATCCCACTGCGCAAGGTCAGGCAACGCGGCCGGTCGATGAGCTTCGAGGTGCCGGGCGCCGAGGCCAACCTGCTCTTCGAAGGGCGCTTCCAAACCCCGGGCAGCGTCACCGGCAGCGTCCGGCAAGGCTCCGGCTACTCCCGCTTCGAGCTGTTCCGCCTCGCCGAGGTCTCGGCCGCCGACGTCGCCGGCCTGTACGGCACCTACGAATGGGCACCGGGCAAGGTCCTGCTGGTGGCTCCCGGTCAGGACCAGCCGGTGTTTGTCGACTATGAGTCCGGCCGCACCGGCGCGCTGTTCGCGGTGGGCCGCGACGAGTACGTCGCCGGGCCGAGCGTGTCGACCGCGTATCCGGTCCACGTGCGTCTCCGGGCCACGCGCGACGCGCACGGCGTGGTGACGCAGGTCAGCGTCGAGCGCAAGGGACGGACCGTGCGGGCCGATCGCACGACCGTCTATCGCGAGGAGCCGGTTGGGTATCTCAGTGGCGAGGCCCACATCTCGGGCACCCTGCTGGTGCCGACCACGCCCGCCCCGCATCCCGCGATCGTCATGATTCACGGCTCGGGCCCGGTCACCCGCGATTCCTTGCGGCCGTTCGCGGACCACTTCGCCCGGCACGGCGTGGCCGTGCTGATCACCGACAAGCGCGGCACCGGCCGGTCGAGCGGCCGCTGGGCACGCGCTACCTTCGACGACCTCGCCGCCGACGCGCTGGCGGGCGTGCGCTATCTCCGTGATCGTCCCGACATCCAGCACGGCGCCATCGGTCTGCACGGCATGAGCCTGGGGGGCTGGATCGCGCCACTCGCCGCCACCCAATCGACCGACGTCGCGTTCGTGGTCGTGGAATCGGCGCCGGCGGTGACACCGAAGGAACACGAGCGGCTGCGGGTCGCGTCGCAGATGCGCGCCGACGCGCGGCCCGGCGCGGCCATCGCCCAGGCCGTGGCCTTCATGGATCTCAAGTTCGAGGTCGCGCGCACCGGCGACGGGTGGGACCGGCTGCAGTCGTCGATCGCCTCGGGTCAGCGAGATGGCTGGCTGCCGTACGTCAACGCGCCCTCGTCGCTGGAGTCGCTGCGGTGGCACTGGGACCACGTCTTCAGCTACGACCCGTTGCCGGTGCTGCAGCGCCTGCAGGTGCCGATGCTGGTGCTCTACGGCGAACTCGACGCCATCGTGCCGCCGAGGATCCACCGCGTGCGCATGGAGCAGGCGATGCGCGCCGCCGGCAAGCACAACGTCACCGTGCGTGAGTTCGCCCGTGCCAACCACGGCTTCTTCGAGGCAATCACCGGCGGCCCGCAAGAGCAACCGCAGCTGGCCGGGTTCGTGGCCGGCTACTTCGAGATGCGCACGTCCTGGGTGCGCGAGCGGTCTCGCGAGGCGGCCGAGGCCGCAAGTGAACTGCACGAATGATTCGACGCCCCGACACATCTGTCGGGACGGGACGTGGACGCGGGACTACAACGGCGGCCAACGAGTCTCGCAGCCGGGCGGGGCGCCCCGTTCGCGGCCACCCGTCCCGCCCGCAGACGCCGAGGCGGACGTCGCGGTCCCTCTCGCTGGCCGGCTGCTACGATGCTGGCATGGTGCGTCGTGCGAAATGGTTGGGGAGCGGACCTGCTGTGGTGGCGCTCCTGCTGTGCGCTGCCCTTGCTCGTCCCTCGACCGACGGGGCGGCCGACGCGACTCGGCCGTGGCCGGCGTACTTCGATGACGGCATGGCGGCGCTCGCGCGTGACGATGCGCCGGCCGCGCTCGCGCAGTTCGACAGCGCCTCTCGGCTCGCGCCGCCCAACCATCCGCTGGTGCTCTACGCCCAGACGCGTGCCTACGTGCGGGCCGCCCGTCTCGACGACGCCTTCAGGTCGATGAGCCTGCTGGTCGACAAGGGCGTCGCCGCCGACCTGCTGGTCTCGCCGGCCTTCGACGCGCTGCGCGACGACCCGCGCTGGGCCGTGTGGCAGCCACGGCTGCAGGCGCTGGTCGATCCCGTCCAGCACAGCGTCGTCGCCTTCCGCCTCAACGAAGCCGACTTCTTTCCCGAGGCGATCACCTACGACCGCGGCTCGCGCCGGTTCCTGGTCGGCAGCCTGTTCAAGCGCAAGATCGTGGTGATCGACGAGATCTCGGGCCGCGTCGCCGACTACGCGACCTGGCGCGAGTCGGGCTTCCTGAGCGTGCTCGGGCTCGGCGCCGACAACACTCGCGGCGCGTTGTACGTGCTCAGCGCCGGTGGTGCCGAGATGCAGGGGTACAGGCCCGAGTTCGACGGCCAATCATTTCTGCATCGTCTGCAACTGTCGTCTGGCCGGCAGGTCTCGAGGCTGACGCCGCCCGCGGCCGCTGGCGGGCACCTGCTCAACGCCATCGTGCAGGCGCCCGACGGGACGATCTACATGACCGACAGCAAGGCTGGTCGCCTCTATCGCTGGCGCCCGGGCAGCACAGCGATCGAGCCGTTCGTCGCGCTCGGCACGTACGTCTATCCCAACGGCCTGGCATGGAGTGGTGACGGCCGTGCGCTGTATGTGGCGCACCTCGACGGCATTTCACGGGTCGACGTGCGGACGCGCGATGTGTCACTGGTCGGTCATCCCGCCAGCATGACGCTGGTCGGCATCGACGGCCTGTCCGAGTACCGTGGCGACCTGATCGCGGTGCAGAACGGCGTGCCGGGGATGAGCCGGGTCGTGCGGCTGCACCTGACCAGCGACGGCTCGAACGTGCGGTCGATGGACCTGCTCGACACCAACCTGCCCGATCACGACATGCCGACGTCGGGCGTGGTGGTCGGCGACGGGTTCTATTACGTCGCCAACAGCCAGCTGCGGCGATTCACCGCGCCGGGTGTGCCCGCGCCTGTGGCGCAGTTGCAGAAGCCGGTGATCCGGCGCATCAACCTGGCCGGGTAGCGTGGACCCACCACGGCGGTGTGGATGTCCACTCAGGGCTGACCGATTGGATCGCCTGCCGGCACCGGCAGCGGCTTCTGCGGCGTGTAGGGCGCCGCCGGCCGCGCCAGGAAGCGCGTGGCCTCCGCCTCGAGCGCCGCATGATGCGCGGCCCACTCGGGCGTGCGAACACCCTGGCCCGGCACCGTCAACAGCGACGGCACCTGCGTGATGAACTGCGCGGCGATTCCGCGAACGTCGCTCGACGCATTCTCGTCGGCGGCAAGGTCCATCAGACGGCGTGCGAAGACGGCCTGCGCGGCGCGCAGGGCCAGGGCTGCCGGTGATTCGGTCCGCGTGCTCGCACGCAAGCGTTCGGCGAGCGCGTTGACGACGTCGTGCAGGCCCGGATTGCTGGCATCGCGGGCGTGGAATTCGACCAGCCGTGCCGCCCGCTCCGGGTTGAGCAGGCCACCGATCGCCATGTCGGCAGCAATCGTCGCCGCCGCGACCGGATCGAAGGTCAGCCCGGTCCGTCGCGGGAACATCTCGGTGTTGACTCCGCCGAAGATCTCGGTCGGCGGCTGCAAGAGCGCCAGAATCCGCGCCGGCACCACCAACACCTCCGGCGACAGCGTGTCGAGCACCGCCGACAGCGCGGCGCGCTGCACCTCGGGCGCGACGATCGCCGCGGGCGCCGGCGACGGCGCGTTGCCCTTGCGTACGGCGTAGGTGTACGACTGCCCGCCTACCGACTTGACGGCCGCCTGCAACTGATACCGATGGTGGAAGTACAGCGGCAGGAACTTCTGCTCGAGGAAGCTCAGTGACTGCCCGTCGCGAATCCTGGTGATGTCGAACGTCGACATCGCCAGCTGCCGCACCGCGAGTTCATGCGTCAGGTTGGCGACCGGGTCGGTGCCGTTGTCCCACAGACTGGCGAGCGGGTGGGCCGCGCCGGCCGGCCGCGCGTCGCTGTCAGCGATGAACAGCAGGCCCTTCGCGGTGGCCTCGTCGACCATGCGCGCGAGTTCGACGCGGTCGTCGGCCCCGGGCGCGAACTGGCTGTAGGCGTACCTGACGGCAAACGTGTCGAAGGGGCCGATCCCGACCCCGTACGCCTCGGAGAGGTCGATCTTGCCGGCAGTGATCTTGACCATCGGCGCCGGGTAGTCCATCACCGAGGCGCGGCCGTACGTGCTGGCCGCGAAGTTGTGGGTGAGGCCGAGCGTGTGGCCGACTTCGTGCGCCGAGAGCTGGCGGATCCGGGCCAGCGCCATGGCCGTGGCGTCAGTGGTCGGATCGAGGTCGGCGAGGTACTCGGCGTCTGGAGAGTCGCCGGCCGCGCACTCCAGCCGCGGGTCGCTGCCACTGGCAAGCGCCGTCAATCCCGAGCCGAGCATGATGTCCTGCCGAACGCGCAGCGAGCCGAGGCTGACGTTGCCCTTGAGGATCTGCCCGGTCCGCGGATCGACGACGGCGGCGCCGTAGGACCAGCCGCGCGTCGAGCGGTGCACCCAGTTGATCATGTTGTAGCGCAGGTCCATCGGGTCGGCGTCAGCGGGCAGCACCTTGACCTGGAAGCCATTGCGGAAGCCGGCCGCCTCGAAGGCGGCAGCCCACCACTGCGCCCCTTCGAGCAGCGCGGTGCGAATCGGCTCCGGCGTGCCGTTGTCCACGTAGTAGACGATCGGCTCGACGACGTCGCTCGCCGCTGCCGCGGGCGTCCTCTTCTGGAGCAGGTGGCGGATTGCCCAGTGCTTCTCGATCGGCTCGGTGATCGCCGACGCGTAATCGTGGAACGTCAGATCGATGCCGCCGGCGCGCGGATCGGCGTCGCGCGGCGTGAACGGGTGGGTGGCCAGATCCGGCAACTGCACGAACGAGTGGTGCTGGCGGACCGTGATTGCCTCCGGGGTCGGGGTGACCTGGCTGACCAGGGCACCCGGGGCGCCGTCGGTCACCAGCGTGACGGTGGCCTCGATCTCGCTGTTCCTCGGAAAGGCCTTGGTCCTGGCGAGGTGGACGGCGGTGCGACTGGCGTCGACGCGGTAGCTGCCCTGGTTCGTACTGCGTAAGCGACTGGTGACCCCATGGGCGTCGCGAAGGACGAAGTCGGTGGCGTCCACCAGCACCCGGCCCTCGTCGGCGGCCTCGACCTTGAAACCCCACAACACCGACCGCGCAAACGAGTCGGCCACGGCCTGCCGCTCGGCGGGATCGGCGCTGAGCGCCCTGAACCGGTAGTTGACCTGGGTCAGCAGCACCTTCGGGCCAACCCGCTGAAACGTGACCACCGCGGTCGAGCCGAGCTGCCCCCGATCGAGGCCAATCGGATTCGAGCCAATGCCGGCCGGCAGCGATGTCTGGTAGAGCAGTTCCTGATCGAGGCGCGAGATCTCGAGGTAGATCCGGCCGGACTGCTCGTCCCAGTAGAGCGGGACGAAGCCGTCCATCCGCGTCCACTGGCGGGTGCGTTCGCCGATCTTCGGCAGTGGGCCTTGCGCGGACGCCTCCGTAACGAGGCACAGGCAGGTCAAGCCGAGCAACACCAGCGCAATTGCGGATCTGATCAGGAACATGGGGTGCAGTAGCCTCCGGAAGGCGGGGATTGTAACATCCGGCTGATGCATCGCCGCCAGTTCCTGCAGCGCGCCGCCGCCGGCGGCGCCGCCATGTCGAGCGCGCTTGGCGCGGTCTCGTCGTCACCCGACGCAGCGGCGAGGCAACAGCGCCGGGTCGAGTCGAATGCACCGGGCGACGATCGGATCGTCGAGCGCAGCGTCGCCGATCTGCAACAGGCGATGCGCGACGGCGGGGTCACCTCGCGGCAGCTGACGCAGGCGTACCTGCGGCGCATCGATGCCGTCGACCGGCAGGGGCCGACCCTGAACAGCGTCATCGAGGTCAACCCTGAGGCGCTGGAGATCGCCGAGGCGATGGACGCCGAGCAGCGCCGCGGCGCGCCGCGCGGGCCGCTGCACGGCATTCCGGTGCTGATCAAGGACAACATCGACACCGCCGACCGGATGAAGACCACGGCTGGATCGCTGGCGATGGTCGACGCCAGGCCGCTGCGCGACGCGTTCATCGTCACCCGCCTGCGCGCGGCCGGCGCGGTGATCCTCGGCAAGACCAACCTCAGTGAATGGGCCAACTTCAGGTCCAGCGAGTCGACCAGCGGCTGGAGCGGACGCGGCGGGCTGACCCGCAATCCCTACGCGCTCGATCGCAACGCCTGCGGGTCGAGTTCCGGTACGGCGGTGGCGGCTGCCGCGAGCCTGTGCGCGGTGGCGGTCGGCACCGAGACCGACGGGTCGATCATCTGCCCCTCGACCCGAAACGGCCTGGTCGGGATCAAGCCCACGGTGGGATTGGTGAGCCGGAGCGGCATCATCCCGATCTCCGTCACCCAGGACACGGCAGGGCCGATGGCCCGCACCGTGGCCGACGCGGCATCGCTGCTCACCGCACTGGCCGGAGCTGACCAGCGTGATCGCGTGACCGGCGCGAGCGGCAGGCCGATGACGCGCGACTTCGCTATGGCACTGCAGGCGCAAGGGCTCCAGGGGCGGCGCGTCGGCGTGATGCGCAACTTCTTCGGTTTCGACAAGCGCGTCGACGCCCTGATGGAAGACGTCATCGTCGCGCTGAAGGCTGCCGACGCCGTGGTCGTCGACCCGGCCAACCTCGCGACCCGGGGACAATTTGGCCAGGCCGAGTTCGAGGTGCTGCTGTACGAATTCAAGGACGGCATCAACGCGTATCTGGCGGGCCTCGGCGAGGCCTCGCCGATGAAGACGCTGGGCGACCTGATTGCCTTCAACGAGGCGCACGCTGCCGAGGAGATGCCGTTCTTCGGACAGGAACTGTTCGTCCAGGCCGAAGCCAAGGGGCCGTTGACCGACAAGGCGTATCTGGCGGCCAGGGCCAAGGCGCGGCGGCTGTCGCGCAGCCAGGGTCTCGACGTGCTGTTCAAGACCCGGCGGCTCGACGCGGTGATGTCACCGAGTGGCGGTCCGGCCTGGCTGACCGATCTGGTCAACGGCGACTATGGCACCGGCGGCAGCGCGGGGCCGGCCGCGGTGTCTGGCTATCCGAGCATCACCGTGCCGGCCGGACAGGTGCGCGGGCTGCCGGTCGGCGTTTCGTTCACCGGCCCGGCCTGGTCCGAGTTCGAGTTGATCGCGATCGCTTACGCGTTCGAGCAGCGCACGAAGCTGCGGCGCCCGCCCGAGTACCGCGCAAGCGCGGAGATCTGACCGGCGACGGGCTGGTCCTACCGGAACTCGATCTCGAGCTTCTCGACCTCGTTGACCTTGATCCCCTTGACGCCCTTGAGGGTGGTCCGGATCTGATCCATCGACGGGCGCTGCCCGAGCTTCTCCATCTTCTCGAACGCCGACGGGTCGGCGAAGATCTCGCCGAACGCCACGTCGAGCAGGGTGATGCGCTGCCCCTGCACGTGGGTGGCGTTGGTCCGGACGATCTGCCCCTGCGGCTCGACCGAGACCGCCACCCGCATGTCCTTGAACATCGGCGCGAGCATGCCGATCATCTCCTTGGGCATCTCGCCCATCGGGTTGTCGCCTTTCTCGACCGCGGTCGTCGTGTCGGCGTCCTTGCCGAACATGTCGAGGGTGATCAAGGAGTTGGCGCCCTTCTTGGAGAGCACCATCGGCAGCGATTCTCCCCCCCTGGAGGTGACCTGGGTGTCGCCCCCTTCGAGGTCGGGCATGGCGGTGGTGACGCGCAGCGCGTTGAAGTCGGTGAAGGCGTAGATGGCCTTGACGCCCTTCATCTCGCCCTGGGTCAGCGGTGTGCTCGACAGCAGCGTGACGCCCTTCCCGAGCTTGGAGGCTTCGGCGGCCAGCGTCTCCTTCGAGAACAGCACCGCTGGATCGAGCTTGGCCTTGGCGGCGTCGCCGCCGGCTTGGGCTCCACCCATCATCGACATCATGCCCATCGCCGAGCTGTTGATCAGCATCGTCTGCTCGATTGTTCCGGTGCCGTCGGCCTTGACCTTGACGACCGAGTCCATCGAGATGCAGCCGACGGCGACCGCGTCGAGCTGCGCCAGGTGTTCGAACAGCGGGTAGCTTGGGCACGGCACCAACACGGCGTCGCCGGGGTCGCACAGCAGTTTGAACAGCAGGCTGTAAGCCTCGCTGGTGCTC
>JACDAO010000830.1 GCA_013695405.1 Acidobacteriota bacterium
CCATTAGCCCTGAGCCCGCCTGCCCGGTACTATCTCTCGCGTGTGGCACACGGAATGCCGATGACCGAGACGCCGGGGCGACGCCTCAGCACCTCCAGTCAGCTCACCACCTTGCCGCCCGCCCTGCTGGCGCAGTCGGCGCGCCGCCTGCGCGCGATGGCGCTGCTGTATTCCTTCACCTTCTTCGTGGCCGGTACGCTGCCGGTGCTCATCCTGCCCGCGGAACGTACCGAGTTTCTCGGCAGTGTCTCGCGCTGGCTGCCGTCGCTGCTGTCGGTGCTGTCCGGACTGCTGGTCGCCTGGCTGACCAGCCGCCCGTCCCTGTCAGCCGAAGCCGTCGTGCGCTTCGGCCTGGTGTTTCAGGTCGTCGGCAGCTTCGGCATTGCCTGCGCCGAGTACCTGCAGCCGTCGACCGGCAGCTCGCTCAGGTCGCCGATGTCCGGCCTGTCGTGGGTTGCGGTCTGGGTTCTCGGCTACTCGATTGCGGTGCCGAGCCCGCCGCGCTGGGCACTGGTCGCCGGATTCCTGTCCGTCAGTGCCGTCCCGGTGGTGTCGGCGGTGGCGATGGCCAACGACGCGATGCCGTTGGCCACACCGCTGCGTTTCTTCCTGCACCTGATCCTGCCGTACCTGCTGGTCGTCTTGATCGCAGGCGTCGGCGCCCGGTTGGTCTACAGCCTCGGCGCCGACTTGAAGCGCGCGCTCGATCTCGGCAGCTACCGTCTGGTCGAACGCCTCGGGCAGGGCGGCATGGGTGAAGTGTGGCGGGCGCAGCATCGCCTGCTGGCGCGGCCGGCCGCGGTCAAGCTGATTCGCCCCGAGGTGTTCGACAACGCCACCGGACAGCGGCAGTCGGAGCTGCGGATGCGATTCGAGCGCGAGGCGCAGACCACCTCGCGGCTGCAGTCGCCGCACACCATCGGCCTGTTCGACTACGGCGTCGAGGACGATGGCGCGTTCTACTACGTGATGAAGCTGCTCGATGGCTTCGACCTCAAGAGGCTGGTCGAGCGGTTCGGGCCGCTGCCGGTCGAGCGTGCGGTGCACCTGCTCAAGCAGGCCTGCCACTCGCTGGCCGAGGCGCACGCGGTGGGCCTGGTCCATCGCGACATCACACCCGCCAACGTCTTCGTCTGCCGCTACGGACGCGACGTCGACTTCGTCAAGGTGCTCGACTTCGGCCTGGTCAAGCCGCAGGCGTGGGCGACGGTCGACGACGATGGGGTGACGCGTGCCGATCGAGTCGGCGGCACGCCGGCCTTCATGTCGCCGGAGCAGGCGGTCGGCGATCGCCAGATCGACGGTCGCTCCGACCTCTACTCGCTCGGCTGCCTGGCCTACTGGATGGTCACGGGCACGCTGGTGTTTCAGAAGTCGACGCCGATGGCCGTGGCGGTGGCCCATGCGCAGGCGGTGCCGGATCCCCCGTCACAGCGGACCGAGCTGCCGATCGCCGCGTCGTTCGAAGCGCTGGTGCTCGAATGCCTGGCCAAGCAGCCCGAGGCGCGTCCAGTCTCCGCCGAGGCGCTGGCGCAGCGGCTCGACCAGCTGTCCGACGTGCCGGCCTGGGACATGCGGCAGGCGCGCGCGTGGTGGGACCTGCATCACCCGGTGGCCCCGGCCGGTCCCGGTACCGAATGAGATGCATCATGCGCAGACATGCCGGTCGAGCCTGGCTGTGGGTCGCCATCCTGTCCGCCTTGTTCGTCGGTGCCCCCGGGGCATGGACCGTGGCACGCACGGCGCAGGGTCCTGGCCGCTCGGGTCCCGAGCCCCCGCGCCGCCATCTGATTATCGTCGTCGACGGCCTGCGTCCCGACTACGTCACGGCTGCGGTCATGCCCAGCCTCACCACCCTGGCGCGTCGCGGCGTCACGTTCACGCGCCATCACTCGGTGTATCCCACCGTCACCCGGGTCAACGCCGCGTCATTCTCCACGGGCGCCTATCCGGAACGTCACGGCCTGCTCGGCAACGCGGTGTTTTTTCCGCGCGTGGACGCCACCCGCTTCCTGGATACGGCGGACCGCCACGCGCTGGATCGCATCGTCGACATCGACGCACCGCTGCTCACGGCGCACACACTGGCCGAAACGCTCGAGCAGGCGGGACGGAAGATGCTGGTCGTCAGCTCGGGGTCGGCCGGATCGGCGGTGCTCAACAACCACACCGTGGCTGGCGGCGCCATCCTGCACCACGCCTTCACGCGACCGAGTCAGCTCGGCGAGGCGATGCAGCGGCTCGGCCCCGTTCCGGCAACGGACGCCCCACGGCCAGCATTCGATCGCTACGCCGTCGATGCGTTCCTCGAGGTCGGCATCCCGCGCGTCGATCCGACCGTCACCGTGCTGTGGCTCGGCGCGCTCGACTCCACTGCGCACGAACACGGTCCGGGCGATCCGCAAACCGTCGAGGTCCTGCGCAAGGTCGACGCCGAGATCGCTCGGGTCCAGGCCGGCCTGTCGGCGCGTGGCCTGCTCGATCACTACACGATCTGGGTCACGTCCGACCACGGCTTCTCCACGCACACCGGCAGTCCCGATTTCGCCGCGGTGCTGGGCCGATATGCCGGCGCGCGTGCCGACGGCACGCCCCGCGTCGTTGCGAGTGGCGGCGCGATCTACGTGCGCGACAACGACGAGCCCACGGTCACCGGCATCGTGCGCGCGCTTCAGCAGACCCGTGGCATCGGCGCGATATTCACGCGTGCGATCACGCCGGGGGCCCTCGACGGGGTCGTTCCCGGCACGCTCTCGTTCGACGCCGTGCGCTGGCAGCACGCGCGCTCGGCGCAGATCCTGTACTCGCCCGACTGGACCGACGCCGCGAACGCCAACGGCGTGCGTGGCACCACCGCCGCCGGCGGCACCGCGGGTCACGGCAGCTCGAGTCCCTGGGACATCCACAACACCCTGATTGCCGCAGGACCCGACCTGCGTCGAGACGTCGTCAGCGACGCCCCGAGCGCCAACGTCGACCTCGCGCCGACGATGCTCGGCCTGCTCGGCATTGCGGCGCCTCCGTCGATGCAGGGGCGGGTGCTGCGCGAAGGGTTCGCGGCCAGAGCGGGCGCGGACGTGGTGACGGCGCCTGCGGTGACCACGAGCGAGCACACCGCACGCACCGCCGATGGCGCCTATGCGGCCACGGTGATGTTCTCCACCGTCCAGGCGGACGGCAAGGCGTATCGCTACGTCGACGGCACGCGAGTCGTGCGCAAGTGATTGAGCCTGAAGGCCACGGGAATGAGTGGCGCACCCAGCTGGCGGCGCTCCGGCCGCACGCGTGCTACGACGGATCGATCGGCCCCGGGACGGGACCTGACCGCGAACAGCCCCACCCGGCCGCGAGCCACCCGCGCAGCGGCCAACGAGTCTCGCGGCCGGGCGGGGCGCCCCGTTCGCGGCCACCCGTCCCGCCCTCAGAAGCCACGCAGACCTCGCCGTCCCGACAGATGAACGCGGGGCAGCCGTCCGTCCGTTCGCTTCCCTTCGCTTCCCTTCGCTTCGCCTCAGCCGGCACGTCTCGCGGGTGGCGAGGCGGCGGCGCACGCGCGCGGCCTGTGCACCGCCCGTGGTGATGCGCGAAGACCGTCGCGCAGTCGCGTGTCTGGCCCGGGGCTGGGGGTCCCCCAGGCACGTGGTCCGGTCGCACGACGAAGCGTCGGTCTTCCGGGCGGCGGAAACGGCCGCGAGCCACCCGCGCAGCGGCCAACGAGTCTCACGGCCGGGCGGGGCGCCCCGTTCGCGGCCACCCGACCCGCCCTTAGAAGCCACGCAGACCTCGCC
>JACDAO010000014.1 GCA_013695405.1 Acidobacteriota bacterium
GAGGAAGCCCAGGACCGGGTGCGACGAACCCCGCATCGCCCGAACCTCGGTCACTGTCGCGATGATCGACCGCGGCGTCGCCCAGACCATGAAGCAGAGCACGATCACGATCAGCAGGTACTTGATCACCTTCTGGAACTGCTGCGAGCCTTCGACCCGCCCCATGCCGAGCCACAGGTAGTAGTTGGCTGCGAGGAAGAGGTTCCCGATCAGCACCGCCTGGATGATGAACAGCCACGAGAAGGCGCCGCCCATCATCGTCAGCCCGAGCGTCTGCGAGTAGGCGTAGATCTCCTTCGCGAGCCAGTAGCCGGCGAAGGGGAGTGGGAGGAAGGCGCTGATCGCCACGAAGTTGCCGATGTATCCCATCCAGTCGTAGTGCGCGCGCTCTTCGTCGGATGTCGCCTGCAGGAACTTGAAAGCGGCATACGCGGCGGCGACCGACCCGCCGAACGCGACGTTGGCGATCATGCGATGGACGTTGATCGGCATCCAGGTGAAGTTGTTGATGGCATCCGAGACCGAGATCAGCGCCCCCGTGTTCGAGATCCCGCGCGGCGACATCATGAACGTGAGCCAGGCATTGGCGATGAACATGATCGCCGTGCCCACGACGTTGAGGCCGAGCCCCAGGCCGAGATGCACCAGCGGATGGAACTTCCCCCAGCCGTAGTAGTAGGTGTAGAGAAAAAAGGCCTCGAAGAAGAAGAGCACGACGTACGGGAGAAAGGTCGGGGAGAACACGCTCATCAGGTAGGTCGTGAACCTGGGATACAGAATGATGAGCATGAACGTCAGGGCCGCGCCGAAGGTCGCTGTCAGCGAGAAGGACACTGAGAGGAGCTTCGTGAACTCGTGTGCGAGCCGGTCGTATCGCCGATCTCCGGTCTTGTAGCCGATCGCCTCGACGATCAGCGCGAAGATCGGGATGGCCAGGACGAACGCCGCGAACAGCAGGTGCAGCTGCGCGACCATCCAGATGGCGACGCGGCTGCCGACGACGGGGAACTTGCGGTACGGCACCTCCTCGCCGGGCTTGGCCGGAGTCGTGCTCGGCGCGTCGGCCTTCTCCGCAGCCAGTCCCGCTGCGGGGGCTTCCTGGTACGCGGGTGCGGCAGACGCGCGGATAGGCTCCTGGGGATTGCGGCTCGCCAGCACCGAGGCCATCGTCACGACGCCCGCGAACATCGCGAAGACGGCGACGGGACCGAGCAGGATCTGCAGTTTGAGGTTCAACCTGGCGACTCCCTCAATCGATGGCCGCGGCGCGCCCCTGACCTGCCGCGATGGCGGGCAGGAAGGGCGCGTGTTCAACCAGGGGGCGGGACCTGCGCCAACGGTCAGGACTCCGGGCGCTGGATGGCCGGCAGCCCATGCCGCGAGTCCGCGGTGGATTGGCAACGCATCCGCGCACCCAAAAAAACTCTGTCGCAGGGGCCCGAACCGACATCCGTCTGATTGAGGAGGGAATGTACACGCGAACTCTGATGAGGGTCAAGCGCCCTGCGGCCCTCCCGAGCGGGAGTCTTCGCCGAGTAGTCAGCGGAAGCGGATCCTCGACATCCGCGCCTACGCTGGTAGCGGTCGTCAGGTGGGTCCATGCCGCGGGATCAAGGGAATTCAGGATCCGACGTCCTGCTGAGGTGTAGAATGCCGCGATTCAGCCATCGGTATCCCTGGTTCGTCAACCGTCACGGTACGACCTTCGAGCGCACGCGCCATCGGAGTTCGGCCGCAGGGGGTGCGCATGCAGACGTTCGCGGCAATCCCGATCGTCCTTCTGTCGCTGGCGGGGTCGACCTCTCAGCCCAGCCTTCGGCCGGGAGGCTTGTCGCACATCGATCGTGCGAAGGGTCGCGACGCTGGTCGTCCGCCGTCCCAGGCCGGTGCGGCGACCCCGAGCGAACGCGTGACCGCCGATACGCCGAAGACCACGACAGGCGGCAACGGATTCATCGCGCCTGCCGGGTGGACCGTGACGGTCCGCGGTTCTGCCACCATCCTCGAGGCACCCGAAGCCGGTTCGCGCATCGCGCTGGTGGACGTGCAGGCCGCCGACGCGCCGGCCGCCGTGGCCGCCGCATGGGCCGCCTACAAGTCGGAGACACGCTGGCCACTCAAGGTTGCCACCGACGCGCCTGACAAGGATGGCTGGTCGAAGCGGCGTCAGTTCGCCTATCAGACCTCCCCCAACGAGCGCCGCGACGTGGTCTCGCTCGCGCAGCACGCCAACGGGCAGTGGACGGTGGTGATCTACGACATGGCGCAGGACGTCGGCGAAAAGCGGGGCGCCCAGGTCGGCCTCATCTTCGACCGCCTGCTGCCCAGGGGCTACACACGCGAGACATTTGCCGGCAGAACCGCCCTCCAGCTCGACACGAACCGCATCCGGGCACTGGCCGCCTTCGTCGAGGCCGGTCACAAGGTCACGGGCGTTCCGGGAGTGTCGATCGGCCTCGTGCAGGACGGCAAGGTCGTCTTCACCGGCGGCTTCGGCGTCCGCCAGCTAGGCGCGTCGACCCCGGTCGATGCCGACACGCTCTACATGATCGCGTCCAACACCAAGGCGCTCACGACGCTGCTGCTGGCGCGACTCGTGGACCAGAAGAAGCTGACGTGGGACACGCCGGTGACGTCGTTGCTGCCGTCGTTCAAGCTCGGCGACGCCGAAACGACACGGCAGGTACTCGTCAAGCACCTGATCTGCGCCTGCACGGGCCTGCCCAGGCAGGATTTCGAATGGCTGTTCGAGTACGGAGGCATGACGCCGGAGCGTGCCATGACGACGCTCGGCACCATGCAGCCGACGAGCAAGTTTGGAGAGATGTTCCAGTACTCGAACCCGCTGGCGGGTGCCGCCGGCTTCGTCGGCGGCCACGTGCTCTTTCCGGATCTCGAGCTCGGCACCGCCTACGACCGCGCCATGCAGCAGCAGGTCTTCACTCCGCTGGGCATGACCTCGACGACGTTCGATTATGCCCGTGCCCTGGCAGGCAACCACGCCACCGCGCACTCGCGGGACGCCGACGGTCGACCGGCCGTGGCGGTGATGGACGTCAACTACTCGATTATTCCGTTCCGGCCCGCTGGTGCGGCGTGGAGCAACGTCACTGACATGCTGCAGTACGTGCAGATGGAGCTCGCGCGGGGCGCATTACCGGACGGCGCCCGCTATGTGGGCGAGCGGCCCTTGCTGGAGCGTCGCGCGCCGCAGGTGCCGACTGGCAAGGATTCCACGTACGGCATGGGATTGTCGGTCGACACGACCTACGGCGTACCCGTCGTCCATCATGGCGGCGACATGATCGGGTATCACAGCGACATGATCTGGCTGCCCGATCACAACGTCGGCGCCGTGGTCCTCACCAACGGCGATCCTGGTTGGCTGATTCGCAGTGCGTTCCGTCGAAAGCTCCTCGAAGTGATCTTCGATGGACGTCCCGAGGCTGACGCTGATCTCGCGGCAGGCGCGAAGACGTTCTCCACGCAACTGGCGGCCGAGCGCAAGCTGCTGACCATCCCGGTGCCGGCGGAGCATTCAGGCGGGCTGGCGACGCGCTACTCGCACCCGGCGCTCGGCGACATCGTGGTCGCTCGTCAGGGTGCAGCGACCGTCTTCGACTTCGGCGAGTGGAAGAGCGCGGTGGCGTCGCGCAAGAACCCCGATGGGTCCGTGTCGTTCCTCACAATCGCGCCGGGGATTTTCGGCTTCGAGTTCGTCGTGGCGACGAGCCCGACACGCAGCCTGATCCTGCGGGACGCGCAGCACGAATACCGGTTCGAGGCGCGCTAGTGTGTCGTCTTGGAAGGCATGTTAACGGGCACGGCGAATGGCCTTCTTGATGATGTCGGCCGGCTCACGCGTCCAGACAAAGGGCGTGGGCTTCGTATTCCAGTGCGCGATGTACTGCTCGATGTGCGTCACCAACGCCTGCACGGTATCGAGGAGGCCCCGACGTACCGACGTGCGCGTCAGGATGGTGAACCACGCCTCGACCATGTTGAGTCAGGACGCGCCGGTGGGCGTGAAGTGAAAATGCACGCGCGGGTGTGCCGCCATCCACGCGCGCACGTCGGGGGTCTTGTGCGTGGACGAGCTGTCGAGAATGACGTCAGGTCGCGCGTCCGGGAGCGCCGGCTGAGATCTTCTCGGCCGCCTCGGGATCGGTGCTGAACTTGAACGTCTCGACACGGTGCGGCTCCAGATCGTGGGCCTGCCAGATGCGCTGCACCGTACTGTGCGACACGCCGACCGCGGCGGCGAGATCGCGGGTACTCCAAGGGTGACGCCGTCGCCTGGGGCTTGCCGCGTCTTGGCCACCACCTGCGCCCGCATGCGCGCCGAGCTGGTGGGCGGGCGCCCCGAGCCCCTCGTCGACTGGATCGTGACCTTCACCGCCGCCGCGTTCAACCTGATTCGCCTGCGCACCCTCCTGGCGAGGCCGGCGTGACCATGCCCACGTC
>JACDAO010000019.1 GCA_013695405.1 Acidobacteriota bacterium
GCGTCCTCCACCGCGTCCATCGTCCCGCCGCCTGCTTGCGCGCCGGCTCCCTTGCCCTTGCCGGGCGACCCGGTGCCCGGCGTCACGTCGTCGTGCAGCATCCGGATCGCCGCGGCGGCGATGTCGAGCACGTCGAAGTCCTGCGCCAGGCGCTCGACGACGGCCCGCGCCTGCTCGAGCCCGCCTTCGGCAATCTGCGAGCGCACGGCCGACAGCGTCGCATCGAGCCGACGCGCGTGCAGGTCGGCGTCGCTCGGCACCGACAGGATCTGGATCTTCTGCCGCAGCGCGGTCTCGATGGTCCGGAGGACGCGATGCTGGCGTGGATCGACCAGCGAGATGGCCACGCCGTCGCGCCCGGCCCGGCCGGTCCGGCCGATGCGGTGCACGTACACCTCGGGCGCGGTCGGCACGTCGTAGTTGACGACGTGCGAGACGTGCTCGATGTCGAGCCCGCGCGCAGCGACGTCGGTGGCGACCAGGATGTCGGCCTGCTCGCTGCGGAACAACTGCATCACGCGGTCGCGCTGCTTCTGCTCCATGCCGCCATGCAACGCCCGGGCGCTGTAGCCGTGCGCATTGAGCGTCTCGGTCAGTTCGTCGACCTCGAGACGAGTGCGGCAGAAGACGATCGCCGAGGTCGGGCTCTCGAAGTCGAGCACCCGGCCGAGCGCCGCCGTCTTCTGCGCGCGCGACACGAAGTAGGCGACCTGGCGGACCCGCGGCAGCTTGCCGGCGGGCCGCGTCTCGCGCGCGATGCTGACCCGCTGCGGGCTGCGCAGGTGCCGCGAAGCGATGCCTTCGAGCCGTGGCGGCATGGTCGCGGCAAACAGCGCGGTCTGGCGGTCTGGCGGGGTCTCGGCGAGGATCGTCTCGATGTCGTCGGCAAAGCCCATGTCGAGCATCTCGTCGGCCTCGTCGAGCACCAGCACGTTGAGCGCGCTGAGGTCGAGCGTGCGTCGACGCAGGTGGTCGAGGGCGCGTCCCGGAGTCGCCACCACCAGTGCCGCCCCGCGGCGCAGCGCGCGGATCTGCACGTCCATCGGCGCACCGCCGTACAGCGGGACCACCGCCAGGTCGGTGCCCTTGGCGTACTTGTGCAGCGCCTCGGCGACCTGCATCGCCAGCTCGCGGGTCGGCACCAGCACCAGGCCGCGGGCGCCCATGTGCTTGGGACCCTTGCGCGACAAGCGGTCGAGCATCGGCAGCGCAAAGGCGGCGGTCTTGCCGGTGCCGGTGCCAGCCATGCCGAGCAGGTCGTGTCCCTCGAGCAGGATCGGGATCGCTTCGCGCTGAATCGGGGTGGGCTCTTCGTAGCCGAGGGCGGTGACGGCCGCCACGAGGGCATCCGAGAGGCCCAGCGACGAAAACCCGATGGGCGCGTCGCTGGCGGGAGTGCTTGTCATCCCTTCATCGTATGCTTCCGGAGGCTGCGGCGTCCCGTACGAAGGTGCCCGACGCCCCGCGTGATTCATGCCTCCGGTCGTGCAGGTGAGCTCGCTCCGCAAGCGCTATGGCGCCGTCACCGCCGTCCAGGACGTCTCGTTCGACGTCGAGGAAGGTGAGATTTTCGGCCTGATTGGCCCGAATGGGGCCGGCAAGACGACCACGCTCGAATGTGTCGAGGGCTTGCGGGCGCCCGACGCCGGTGAGATCCGGGTGCTCGGCCTGCATCCGCGGCGCGACGTGCGGGCGCTGCAGCGGCGCGTCGGCGTGCAGTTGCAGGAGGCCCACCTGCAGAAGCGGATCAAGGTGTGGGAGGCGATCGACTTATGGGCCGCGCTCTACGATCGGCCGGTCGACGCCGGCCGCCTGCTCGAGCAGCTCGGGCTGGTCGACAAGCGGCAGTCGTGGTTCATGACCTTGTCGGGCGGCCAAAAACAGCGGCTGTTCATCGCGCTGGCGCTGATCCACGACCCCGAAGTGGTCTTTCTCGACGAGGTGACCACCGGGCTCGATCCCCAGGCGCGACGGGCGATCTGGGAGCTGATTCGCGGCATCCGCGCCCGCGGCAAGACGGTCGTGCTGACGACGCACCTGATGGAGGAGGCCGAGCGGCTCTGCGACCGCGTGGCGATCGTCGACCACGGGCTGCTCATCGACATCGGCCGGCCCGCGGATCTGATTCGCCGGCACTGTCCGGAGCGGGCGATCACGCTCTCGACCACCGATTCCCGGG
>JACDAO010000023.1 GCA_013695405.1 Acidobacteriota bacterium
CGTCGACGTTGACGCCCGCAATCGCGAGTTGGCCCGATACACCGCGGCGATGCAGCGGGTGGCGGCACGCCTCGACGTGCCGTTTGCCGACGTGTACACGCCGACGCTGGCGGCGATGGCGACCACGCCGACGCCGCTGACAATCAACGGCATCCACTTGAACGAGCACGGCGACCGCGTCTTTGCCGCGATCCTCGCAACCGCGCTCGGCCTGACCCCGGACTCCGCGGCGCTGTCGTCGAAGGGCGTCACCGCGCTGCGCGGGCTGGTGCACGAGAAGAACCGGCTGTTCTTCCTGCGCTACCGTCCGCTCAACGCCGAGTACGTCGTCGGGCGGCGCCTCGATCCGTTCGGATCGGTGAACTTCCCGCCGGAGATGAAGCAGCTCGACGAGATGATCGCCAGGCAGGAGCGGCGGATCTGGGCGCACGCGCGCAGCGTGGCCAAAGGGTC
This sequence comes from Acidobacteriota bacterium, assembly GCA_013695405.1. GTDB lineage: Bacteria > Acidobacteriota > Vicinamibacteria > Vicinamibacterales > Vicinamibacteraceae > Luteitalea. Next base: position 454 of record JACDAO010000023.1, read on the forward strand.
CGGCGCCACGCCGCGGCCATCCTCGTCATTGGTGCGGAGGCAGCCATGAGCGCTTCGCGTCGACTTGCCGTGGTGGCCCTGACCGTGCTGGCCGGCGGCGTGGCGACGCAGGCCCAGATCCCGACGCGCGACGAACCGAATCGCGGCGGCAGCCTCGACCTGGCGTCGCAGGATCCGGCGGTGGCGCTCGAGCGGCTGCGCGTCGCGCCCGGCTACGAGGTGGCGCTGTTCGCCTCCGAGATCGAGTTCCCCGATCTGGCCAAGCCACTGGCGATGACCTTCGACACCCGCGGCCGGCTGTGGGTGCTGACCTCCCCCACCTATCCGCACGTGCGACCGGACGAGAAGCCGAACGACAAGCTGATTGTCCTCGAGGACACCAACGGCGACGGGCGGGCCGACCGGTCCAGCGTCTTTGCCGATCGCCTCTACATCCCGACCGGCTTCGAGCTCGGCGACGGCGGGGTCTACATCGCGCAGCAGCCGAACCTGATGTTCATGAAGGACACCGACGGCGACGGCAAGGCCGACGAGCGCCGGTTGCTGCTGCACGGCTTCGGCACCGAGGACAGCCACCATTCGATTCACGCGTGGCAGTGGGGCCCCGATGGCGCCCTCTACTTCCAGGAGGGCACATTTCTGCACTCGCAGGTCGAGACCCCCTACGGGCCGCGCCGGCTGGCCAACGCGGGGGTTTGGCGCTACGAGCCGCGCACGGAGAAGCTCGACGTCTTCGTTTCCTACGCGTTTGCCAATCCGTGGGGCCACGTCATCGATCGCTGGGGCCAGAACTTCATCTCGGACGCGTCCAACGGCTACAACTACTGGGGCACGGCCTTCTCCGGGCATGTCGACTACCCGCGCAAGCAGCGGCCGATGCAGGAATGGACGCTGACCCGGGTGCGTCCGACCAGCGGCAGCGAGTTCGTCAGCAGCCGCCACTTCCCCGACTCGGCGCAGGGCAACTTTCTCTACAACAACGTGATTGGTTTCCAGGGCATCAAGCAGTACCGCACCGTCGAGGACGGCTCGGGCTTCGTCGGCATCGAGATCGAGCCGCTGCTGCAGTCGTCGGACCCGAACTTCCGGCCGGTCGGGATGCAGTTCGGACCGGATGGCGCGCTCTACGTGATCGACTGGTTCAATCCGCTGATCGGCCACATGCAGTACTCGCTGCGCGATCCGCGGCGTGACACGTCACGCGGGCGGGTCTGGCGGATCACCGCGAAGGGCCGGCCGCTGCTCGCGCGTCCGGTGATCGCCGGCGCGCCGATCGCGGCGCAACTCGAGCTGCTGAAGGCCTACGAGGACCGCACCCGCTACCAGGCGCGGCTGGCGTTGCGCGACCGGCCAACCACCGAGGTGCTGTCGGCAGTCGAAAATTGGGTCGCTGGCCTGTCGCCCACCGACCCGGGGTACGAGCATCATCTGCTCGAGGCGCTGTGGGTCCACGAGCATCACGATCGGGTCAATCAGCCGCTGCTCGAAAGGCTCCTCGCGGCACGCGAGTTCCGCGCCCGCGCCGCGGCGGTGCGCGTGCTGCAGCACTGGTTCGATCGTGTCGACGGCGCGATGCGCCTGCTGGCGCCTCTGGTCAAGGATCCGGAACCGCGGGTCCGGCTCGAGGCGGTCCGTGCGCTCAGCTTCGTGCCCACCGCCGCGGCGGCCAGCGCCGCACTCGAGGTGCTGACTCTGCCGATGGACTACTACCTGACCTACGTGCTCGACTCGACGATGACCACGCTGGAGCCGGCGTGGAAGCCGGTGTTGAGCACTGGCGGCCGCTTTGCCGAGGGCAACGCCGCGGGCCTGAGCTTCGTGCTCGATCGACTCGAGCCCGGCGAGCTCGCCAAGGTGGCGCGCAGCACCCCGGTCTACCACGCGTTGCTGTCGCGTGCTGGCGTGCCGGCGGCGGTGCGGCGTGAAGCGCTGGAGGCGCTGGCAAGCCAGAACGGCACGACCTTGTTGCGGGAGATCCTCGCCGCGGTCGACCGAATGGACGGCCGTCCCGGCAGCAGTGTGCCGTCGGCCGATCTGATGCAGCTGCTGGGCACGATGTCGGCCGCCGACCTGGCGCCGGAGCGGAGTGCGGTGGAGCGACTGGGGCGCGACGGCCGCAACGACGGCGTCCGTGAAGGCGCCCTGGCCGCGTTGATCCAGATCGACGGCACCGCCACAGGGGCGTGGCAGTTGACCGAGGCGGCGCCGCGGTTGCGCGTCGATCTGCTGCGCGGCGCCACCAGGCTGCCGCCGGGGCCGGCGCTCGACAGCCTGCGCACGCTGTTGATGCCGGTGTTGACGGCCGCGACGACTCGCACGGCGACGACCGGGACAGCCCCGGGCCAGATCCCGGGCCAGTCGTCGGCCCCGGTGGCCGGCCGCTACGTGCGTCTGGTCCGCCCGGGCCGGGCCCAGGTCCTGAGCGTGACCGAGGTGCAGGTCTTCAGCCACGGCGACAACGTCGCCCGCGCCGGCACGGCCACGCAGTCGAGCACGCTGGCCGGCGGCGCCACTGGCGGGCACGCGCCGCGGGCGATCGACGGCGGACTGGACATGGCCGCCACGGCCGGGACCGACCCGCTCAACGGCACGCACGCCTTCACCAGTGCCGAGCAGGACCCGTGGTGGGAAGTCGATCTCGGCGCGGAACGGCCGCTCGACCGCGTCACGCTCTGGCCGGCCGCGCCCGACACGCGCAACGGGCTGCATCTCAGCGTGCTCGACGCCAACCGCCGCGTGGTGTTCGTGCGGGACATGGCGCGCGTCGGCGCGCCGTCCGAAGAGGTCGCACTCGCCGGCGATATGAGCGCGGCCATCCACGACGCCGGCATCGCGCTGCTGCCGCGACTGCCAGGCCACGAGGCCGACGCCGTCACCACGCTGGCGGCGTTCATGCGGCAACCGGCGCATCGCCAGGCGGCGATGGCGGCGATCCGTCGCCTGCCGCCGAGTGCCTGGCCGCAAGCCGAAATCGCGCCCCTGGCCGATACCGTCCTCGCCCACGTCCGCGCGATTCCGTCGGCCGATCGCACCGGGTCGGCCTTTCTCGACGCAGTCGGCTTCGGCCACGAACTCGCCGCCCGCTTGCCCGACGGCGAGCGGCAGCGCCTGACCAGCGCGCTCGACGCGCTGGCGGTGCGGATCATCCGGATCGAGGCAGTCTCGGCCCAGATGAAGTTCGACCTGTCGCGGATCGCCGTCACCGCCGGCGAGGAACTGGTCATCGAACTGGTCAACAAGGACGAGATGCCGCACAACTTCGTCGTCACCAAGGAGGGCGCACTCGAGACCGTCAGCCTGGCGGCCGAGGCGATGATGTCGTCGCCCGATGCCTTCGGCAAGAGCTTCATCCCGACGACGCCCGAGGTGCTGTTCTCGATCCGCCTGCTCAATCCGGGCGAGACGCTGCAGGTGCGCTTCACGGCGCCGACCCAGCCCGGGGCCTATCCGTTCGTCTGCACGTTCCCCGGACACTGGCGCACCATGAACGGCGTGATCGACGTCGCACGCGCGGCGGTCCGGGAGTCGGCGCAGTGAGGCTCACGATTCGACTCGGGCTCGGCGCCGCTGTGATTGCCGCAGTGGCGGCGTTCAATGCAGCCACCGCGCTGGTCGCGCAGGCACCCGCTCCCGCCCGTGCCGCGCACGTCGTCTTTGTCACGGGCGACGACGAGTATCGTTCGGAAATCACGATGCCGATGATCGCGGCGATTCTCGAGCAGCGCTACGGCGTGCGTGCCTCGATTGCCTACGCGAAGCCGATTCCACAGACCAAGGACAACATCGAAGGGCTCGAGGCGCTCGACAGCGCCGACCTGCTCGTGCTGTTCACGCGCTTCCGCGCCCTGCCAGACGACCAGTTGAACAGGATTCTGACGTACGTCGATTCGGGCAAGCCGGTGGTCGGCCTGCGCACCAGCACGCACGCCTTCCTGTATCCAGACGGCAGCCCGCACCACGCCCTCAACGACAGCTTCAGCCGCGATCTGTTCGGTCAGAAGTGGGTGACGCATCACGGCAACACCTCGAGCACGACGGTGGCTGTTCATGCCGCCCACGCGGCGCATCCGATCCTGCGCGGGGTCGAGCCGTTCGCGGCACGGTCGTGGCTCTACCACGTCGCCCCGCTCTCCGGCGGCCCTTCGACGATCCTGCTCGATGGCACCAGCGTCAACTCGCGGCTGACCGCCAAGGCCGATCAGTTCCCGCCGGTGCAGCCGGTGGCCTGGACCCGAGCGCACAAGGGCGCCCGGGTGTTCTTCACCACGCTCGGCCACCCGGCCGACTTCGCCCAGCCGTCGATGCGGCGCCTGCTCGTCAACGGCATCCTGTGGGCGCTCGGTCGCGACGTGCCGACCGGCGGCGCGGATGCGGCGCCGGTCGAGCCGTATACGGCACCGGACAGCTTCGACTTGTCCAAGGTGCCATGAGTGCAGGCGGGCGCCAGCGGCAGCGCCTCCACTGGTGCAGCGTGGTCGTCGCCATCCTGTCGACCGGGGCGTACGCGGCGTCACGGCAGGCAAACGTACCTCGCGGGTCGCGCACCGACACGGGCCAGGCCCGTCCCGCACTCTCACCCGACGAGGCGCTGACCCGGTTTGTCGTCGAGCCCGGCTACCGCATCGACCTGATTGCCGCCGAGCCGCTGGTCCAGAGCCCGGTGGCGATCGCCTTCGACGAGCGCGGCCGCCTCTATGTCGTCG
>JACDAO010000041.1 GCA_013695405.1 Acidobacteriota bacterium
CGTCTCGCCACCTGCGAGGCGTGCCGGCTGAGGCGAGGCGAAGGGGGGCTGCTGCGTGGCTTCTGAAGGCGGGACGGGTGGCCGTCCCGGGGGGTCTCAGACGCGAGTGTCGTTGTAGTCCGACGGCTACACGCCGGCTCCAGATGCCCGACTCCCGGTTACCCGGCTGCCCGGCTCCTATTTGCTACAGTGGTCGGCTGATGTTGCGCTGGGCGTTTCACCGGTGGGAGCAGTCGATTCACAACCGCACCACCGACCGGGTGGTGCGCGACTTCTCGTGGGGCCTCGACTGGCTGCCCGTTCAGCCGGACTCGGCGGGCCGCGCGCCGGCCGACGTGCTGCTGGCCTACGCGGAGCAGGCGCTGGCCGACAGCAGCGCCTTCTTTGCCGTCACCGACCCGCCGTCGTGGGATCTCGACCACCGCGGCCACCTGACCTTCGAAAGCCAGCTGGTCACGCCGCATCCCGAGAACAACGTCGTCCACGCCCGGTTGTTCCGCGCCAGGGACGACCGCGGCCGCGCCGTGGTGGTGCTGCCGCAGTGGAATGCCGACGTCGGCGGACATGTCGGCCTGTGTCAGCTCTTCAACCGGGTCGGCCTGACCGCGTTGCGCCTCAGCCTCCCCTACCACGACTGGCGGATGCCACCCGAACTGCGGCGCGCCGACTACATCGTCAGCAGCAACGTGGGCCGCACCCTGCAGGTCTGCCGGCAGGCCGTGCTCGACGCCCGACGTGCGGTGGCGTGGCTGGCCTCGCAGGGTTACACCTCAATCGGCATCTGCGGCACCAGCCTGGGCTCGTGTCTGGCGATGCTGACCGCGGCACACGAGCCGCGGATCGCGGCGGTGGCGCTCAACCACATCTCGCCGTTCTTCGCAGACGTGGTGTGGAACGGCCTGTCGACCCGCCACGTGCGCGAGGCACTCGACGGCCACGTCGACCTCGAGGCGCTGCGACGGATCTGGCTGCCGATCAGCCCACAGTCCTATCTGGAGCGCGTCCGCCAGACCCGCACCTTGCTGATCTACGCGCAGTACGACCTGACCTTCCCGCTGCAGTTGTCGCGGTCGCTGGTTCGCGAGTTCCGCGAGCGACAGATCCCGCATCAGCTGGCGGTGCTGCCGTGTGGCCACTACAGCACGGGCATGACGCCGTTCAAGTATCTGGATGGGTACTGGCTTGCGAGGTTCCTGATGAAGGCCCTGCCGGCGAGGACGCAGGCTACAGGTAGTTGAGCAGCCCGCGTACCGCGTCGGCCAGCACGCCAGCCAGCGCCGACACCAGCGGCGACATGTCGCCACGAGCGACGGCGTCGGCGACGGTCACCGGCTCGGTCAGCAGCAGCCAGGCGGTCGCCATGGCCAGCGTCAACGTCACAGCGGCGACGACGCCTGCGAGGCTGAGGGTCGCCCTCGCGAGACTCATGTCAGTGTTCCTTCCACGACGCGTGGTGTTGGACGGAGGCCGGCCGGCACCGGTTCACTCCTGCAGCATCCTACACCTCGGCGGTGACATCGCCGACGCCAGGGCGCCTCCCGCCGCCCTCACCCCTTCAGCACGTCGTCGGCCAGCCGATGCTCGGGCACCCCGAGCCCGACGCCGCCGAGCCCGGTCAGCGAGGCCGACGGCTCGCCGACGACCACTGCCTGCATGTCGGCGCTGCGCAGCCAGGTGCGCGCCACTTCAGTGACGTCGGCGCTGGTCACGCTGGAGACGCGGTCCGAGAATCGGTCGAAGGTGTCGTCGGGCAGATCGAACAGGGCCAGCTGGGCCGCGGCGCGGGCGACCTGCTCGGCCGTTTCGAAACCCCGTGCGTAGCCCCGGGTCAGGCCGTCGCGTGCGCTGTCGAGCTCGTCCGCGGTGACCGGTCGGACGTCAGCAAGAGCGTCGAGTTCGACCAGCACGTCGCGCAGCGACTCGGCCGTAGTCTCCGACTGGATGCTCGCCTGGACCGAGAACGGGCCAGCCTGCTCGAGGAACTGGAACGAGGACCGCGCGCCGTACGTGACGCCCTTCTCCTCGCGCAACTTCATGTTGATGCGGCTGACGAACGCACCGCCGAGCAGCATGTTGGTGACCACCATCGCGTGGTACGCAGGCGAGTGCCGCGGCACGGCGACCCGGCCGACCCGGAGTTCCGATTGCGCCGCGCCTTCGCGCGGCACGAACAGCAGACGGCTGCCGGTGGGCGAGGTGGCGACCGGCGGCGACGGATGGGGCGTCCGCTCGGGGGTCGAGAGGTGCCGGCGGACCAGGGCCTCCGCTTCGTCGTGCGAGATGTCGCCGACGATGATCACGGTGGCAGGCGTGGCGACGAGGCGCGCGTGGAAGGCCTGCACCTGCTCGACGGTGAAGCGGGTCAGCGACGCCTCGGTGCCGATACCGGGACGGCCGTACGGATGCTCGCCGTACAGGCGGCGCATGAACAGCAGGTCGGCGAGCGCGCCGGCCGAGTGCCGAAGCTGGCGCAGCCGATTGAGCCGCAACCCTTTCACCCGGGCGACGTCTGACGGGGCGAGCCGCGGGCGCTCGGCCATGTCCACCAGCAGTTCGACGGCCCGCTCGCGATGGCGCGACAGGGCCAACACCGTCAGCACGGTGGCGTCGTGGCCGATGTCGGTGTCGAGTTGCCCGCCGATTCCCGCCAGCGCGTCGTGCAGGGCCGACATCGACAGGGCGCTCGTGCCCTCGTCGAGCAGATCGGCCGTGAGCGCCGCGAGGCCGGGCGTGTCGGCCTGGTCGGCTGACGTTCCGGCATGCCACAGCCACAGCAGGCAGACCAGCGGCAGGTCGCGACGCTCGACCGTCCACAGCCGCAGGCCCGGCTGCAGTTGGCTGCGGGTCACGGCGGGAAACTGGATGCCCGGCGGCGGCTCGGGCACCGGCAGTGAACGCCGATCGACGGTCATGCCACCACCGCCGCCTCGGCGTCCGACAGGCCGATCGCGGTCTGTCCCATCGGCACGACACCGAGGGCGACGTGCGGGCGCGACAGCCACCGCGCGGCCGCCTGCTGCAGACGATCAGCGCTGGCGCGGCCGTAACGGGCGAGATCCTCACCGACGTAGCCTGGATCGCCGCGGTACACGTTGTAGGCGTTCAACTGATCTGACTTGCCGGAGAATCCGCCGACCGTCTGCAGGCGGTAGATGAAGTGGGCTTCGGCCTGCACTTGACTGCGGGTCAGCTCGGCGGCCGTCACGGGCTGTTCGCGGGTCTCGGCCAGGCCCAGTTCGATCGCCAGCGCGAGCCGGTCCAGCGATACGCCGGGCGCTGCCGTCGCGACCATCTGGAACATGCCGGTCAGCTCGCGTGAGTACTGTACCGCGGTCACCTCGGTGGCCAGTTGCTGTTCGACGACCAGCGCCTGGTAGAGCCGCGCGGTCTTGCCGCCGCCAATCACGTCGGCCAGCAGATCGAGCTCTGCGTCATCGTCGGCGAACAACGCCGGAGAGTGCCAGGCGAGGTAGAGCCGCGGCAGTTCGACCCGGTCCTCGAGCCGGAGCCGGACGTTGCCGGCGAGCCTGGGCACCGCTGCCTGCACCGGCGGCACGTCCGGGCCGGGGGCGAGGTCGCCGAAGTATCGTTCGGCCAAGTCGAAGGCGTGCGCCTCGTCGATGTCACCGGCCAGCACCAGCGAGGCATTGCGTGGGTGGTAGTAGGCGCGGAAGAACGCCTGCACGTCGTCGAGCGATGCGGCCTTGATGTCGTCGGGCGAGCCGATCGTCGGCCAGCTGTAGGGATGCTCGTGATCGTAGAGCGCCTCGGCGACGGCCAGGCCGGCCATCCCGTAGGGGCGGTTCTCGTAATTCTGGCGACGCTCGTTGAGCACGACGTCGCGCTGGTTGTCGAACTTGGCCTGGGTCAGGGCCGGCAACAAATGGCCCATGCGGTCGGACTCGAGCCAGAGCGCCAGGTCGAGGGCACCGCTGGGAACCACTTCCCAGTAGTTGGTGCGGTCGGCACTGGTCGATCCGTTGAGCGACGCACCGGCCCGCTGCAGCGGCGCGAAGTAGCCGTGGTCATGATGCGCCGAGCCCTCGAACATCAGGTGCTCGAACAGGTGCGCGAAGCCGGTCCTGCCACGGCGCTCGTTCTTGGAGCCGACGTGGTACCAGAGGTTGACTGCGACGATCGGCAGGCCGTGGTCTTCGTGGACGATGACGTCGAGGCCGTTGCTCAGGGTACGCCGCGTGAAGGGAATCCGCACGACGCGCTCCTAGGAGACCGGCGTCAGCGGAATCGTCCGGAACGCCTGGATGGATACCTGCGCGGCGATCTGCTCGGCGACGCTGGTAATCGCCCGTGCTGCCGGGCTGTCCGGCGCGCTCAGCACGATCGGCATGCCGATGTCGCCACCCGATCGCACCGGCTCGGAGATCGGCACCGCGCCGAGAAACGGCACCTCGAGCTGATCGGCGAGCCGCTGCCCGCCCCCGCGCCCGAACAGGTCGCTCTCGTGGCTGCAGGACGGGCAGGTGTAGTAGCTCATGTTCTCGACCACACCGAGCACCGGGATGTTCAGCTTGCGGTACATCGCGATGGCGCGCTGCGAGTCGGCCACCGACACGGTCTGCGGGGTGGTCACCACCACTGCCCCGGTCACGGCGACGTGCTGGCTCAGGCTCAGCGCGACGTCGCCGGTGCCGGGCGGCATGTCGACGATCAGGTAGTCCAGCGACGGCCAGGCGACGTCCTGCAGGAACTGGCGCAGCACGCCGTGCAGCATCGGACCGCGCCAGATCACGGCGTCGCCGTCGTTGGTCAGGAAGCCCATCGAGACGGTGAACAAGCCGTGTTTCTCGATCGGCACGATCCGCTTCCCGTCGGTCTCGAGCTGCGCCTGCACGCCGAGCATGATCGGCACGTTCGGCCCGTAGATGTCGGCGTCGAGCAGCCCGACCCGGCTGCCGCGGCGGGCCAGCGAGATCGCCAGGTTCACCGCCATCGTGGTCTTGCCGACGCCGCCCTTGCCGGCACCGACCGCGACCACGTTCTTGACGCCCCGGATCGGCTGACGCTGTCCTCCCGCGACGCCGCTGCTCCGGACGCTGGAGGTCATCTCGATGTCCACGCTCGTCACCCCGGACAGGGCGGCCACCGCGGCGCGCGCCTGCTCGCGCAACAGGTCCTTGACCGGGCAGGCCGGGGTGGTCAACTCGATCGCGAAGGAGACCCGTCCATCGGCGGCGACCCCCACCTGTTTGACGAAGTCGAGCGCCACGATGTCGCGGCGCAGGTCAGGATCCTGCACCACACGCAGTGCGTCGAGGATCTCGGCGGTGGAAGGCACGGGCATCAGCAGGCGATCTTAGCAGTGGGTTCGGCCAGCGCGGCGAACGCCCGGAAAAAGACACGGGCGCAACCGGACTGCCCGGCCGCGCCCGAAACCACCGCTGTGCGCTGGTGCGGACTGTTACAGCGTGGCGCTCTGCTGTTCAGCGATGTCGCCGATGACCGGCAGCTTGAACCACTCGCCCTTGAACGCCCTGAGCAGGGCGATGAGCCAGACCACGAACATCCCGATCATCACCAGCGGCCACAACAGCAGGGTCGCCCACCCGAGCACCGGGATGAAGCCGATGATCATCAGGCCGAACCAGACCACCATCCAGGCCACCAGCAGGCCGAGCGATTGCACGGCGTGGAACTTGACCAGGCGGCTCCCCTTCTCGATCACCAGGAAAACGATGGCGACGACGGGGATGTAGGCGAGGGCCGCCGCGACGTTGGCGTCGAGGCCCGTGGAAGATTTTTCCGCAACGACAGTCATGCGTGCTGCGCTCCTTGTCCCTGTTCAACGATCGGCTGGGGGATGACGAACACGACGGCACGAGATGACGTGGGTCACGCCCGGCCCGCGGCGGCCAGCGCCGTGAACGCGGGCATCATACAGGAGGACGGTCGGGCTGGCGGCGCTCGAAGGCGCGCTTGCCGTGCTCCTGCAGCAGCACCCAGCAGGCATACGCCGCCAACGCGGTCCCGAACGGAATCACGAACACGTTGACGATGGCCAGCACCAGTGCCGCCGGGCGCGCCCAGGGTTGATGCTGCGGGAGCGCCCAGCCGACGCCAATCAGCACTCCGCCCCATACCGCCCCGAGCGCCGCGCACCCGAAGAAAATTGCCGCCGCCAGACTGGCCGCCACCTCCGGCCCAGCGCGTCCGGCCAGGCTGAAGGCCCCGATGCCGAGAAAGGCCAGCGAGATCGCCGCCAGCAAGGCCAGCCATCCGGCCACGACGTGGAGGCGACCGAGCAGGTCGATGTGCAACAGGGTACGGGTCACCGGACGGTGAGGCGTACGTCGAGTCGGACGCGCGGTCCGTACGGCAACGCCAGCCGGTAGCGCAGCCTGCTGCCGTCGGTGCTGGCGGCCGGCACCCGGAGGACCACGTAGCGCGTCGCCGGCGCCGTCCCTCTGCCCTGGCACTGGACACACGGCTCGTCCCACGCCTCGCCGCGGCCGCCACACGGCTCGCACAGCGACGGCAGGTGCAGCTGGATCGGCACGCGCGCCCCTCGCCGTGCCTCGACGGTCGACAGCGCGAGATCGATCGCGACCCGCACACCCGGCGCCTCGGCCTCGGTGAAGCCGCGACGCGCCCGTGCCAGGGCCTGCGACACCGACGGGAAGTCGAGCGCGACCTCGTCGCGCCAGGCGCGCTCGATCTGACGCTCCGGCTCCAGCCCTCGCACCAGATGCAGCGTCTGGCTGGTGGCGACCGACCGCTGCCGCGGCCCGGTCGACCGCGCCGCCCACGCCCACGCCGGGGCGTGGCGAGCCGAGGCGCGTGCTGCACCCGAGATCTCCGCGATCCGGTAGTAGTCGTGCATGGCTCCGGTGGTGCCGGTTCGGCACTGCGTAGTGTGGGGACCGGCTCGGCTGGTTGTCAAGGCGTGCGGCGCACTGCCGATTGTCGGATCGTGAGGGGTCTCGTCCGGTGACACACGAATGTCCGATGTGCGGCGAATCGATGAAGCTGGCGCCGGTGGCGCAGGTCAACCGGATCGCCGGCACGACCCAGACCTCGGCGCGCCACGTGCTCGAGTGGCAGTGCCCCGACTGCGACTACTTCGAGGAGGCCGAGGGTCAGTTGACCGACCTGTCGCCCGAACTCGAGGCCTGGCTCAGCGATCAGGGCTGACCGGATCCAGCTCGTCGAAGGGCAGGCGCGGCGGCGACGCCGGCAACGTCGATCGCGTCGTCGCGTAGACCAGGTGCCCGTCGACCGTGCGCCCCGGCAGGCTGTGTCGCACCGCCTCGACGTACAGCGCCAGCTGCCGGCGGTGCGACGGTTGGGGATGGCCCGTCTTGAACTCGAAGACCACCAGCCGATCGCCGATCGGCGCCAGGCAGTCGATGGTGCCCCGCACCAGCGTCACGGCGCCGGCCTCCTCGTGACGAAAGACGATCGGCACCTCGAACCGCGCCGCCCCGCTGACGAGGGCCTGGCGCACCGTCGGATCGTTCCAGACGCTGCGCGCCAGCGTGGTCACCTCGTCGGCAAAGACCGATGGGCTGCCGACCACCGGGCGTTCGTCCGCGTCGAGGTCGGCAATCACCCGCGTTCGCAGGCTCGACAGACCCTCTCCCGACTGACCACGCGCCAGCAGCCGGTGCACGGCGCGGCCGGTGACCAGATCACGATCCATCACCGCCGGGCGATCGAGCTGACCCGATCCCCTGCGCGGAGCAGTAGCCAGGTCGGTCACGCTGCCACGCCGGGCTCCGATCGGCGACGACAGCGGCAGCAGCGACGCCGGCACCACCACACTGGTCTGGACCCGCGCCACCTCGGGCACCACCACGACCGCTGACGCCGGTCGTGGACACACCCGCAGCCGGTGCAGATGCCGAGACCCGTGCCAGGCCACCTCGTCAGGCGCCTGCAGCGCCGCCGAGAGGGTCTCGACCAACGACGGCGGACAGACACTCGCCAGGCTGCCGATCGGCGCGACGATGCGACCCTGACGCTGCGCCGCGGCACTGAGATACAGACGCTCGCGCGCCCGCGTCACCGCCACGTACATCAACCGCTTGCTCTCCTCCCGCTCGTGCGCCTGCTCGGCCCGGGTCGCCCCGGGCTCATACCGCGCGATGCCGACCAGCGGCTCGTCGTCGGCGCCATCGGGGACGACCCGCAGTGGCGGCGGGAAGCCCCCGCTACCGCGGGTCAGGTTGACCAGGAAGACGATCGGGAACTCGAGCCCTTTCGACGCGTGGATCGTCATCAGGTTGACCGCGTCGGCCGCGTCGACTGCGGCATTGGACTCGTCGCCGGCCGACAGGCGGTCGACGTGCGCGCCGACCCGCGCCATGGTCGCGTAGCCACGACCCTGGATCCGGCGCAGCAGGGCCCGGAACTTCTTGACGTTCTCGCGGGCCTGCACCTGCCGGTGTCCGCGCCAGGTGCACGCGTAGGCAGACACTTCCACGATGCGGTCGACCACGTCGGCCGGCGGCAGACGATCGACCAGCGCCAGCCACGACGGCCACGACGCCCGCAGCCGCCGCAGCGCCTGGACATCATC
>JACDAO010000042.1 GCA_013695405.1 Acidobacteriota bacterium
ACCCAACCCAGTCCCGATGCCATGCTCCTCTACGCCTACCTGTTCTTCCTGCTGGGCAGGGTCGAGTTGTGGCTCCTGTTCTGGATCGCAATCGTCGCAGCCGCATGCATCCGGCTCGCGCCTGACACGCGGAGAGAACGCGATTGCGCCGTGCTGACGCTCGGTGTTGGCGCCACCGTGTTGCTCATGTGGTGGCTGCCGTTCGCACGCACCCACCTCGACGCCCGTCGGAACACGCTCGTTGCCCGGGTTGTCCCGGCCGCCGGCGCAATCACGCCTGACGATATCCAGCTGGCGGCGTGGATCGAGAGCCACCTGCCCGCCGAAAAGGGGCCAGTCGGTCTCGCGTCGCTGCCATCGACGTTCGGTTCGACCAAGCTGCTCTTCCCCATCGGCGCCGCGCAGGCGCTGCCGCTATACGGCCACGCGTACAACTTCACGTTCCAGCTGTTCGATCCGAGCCGGGAATACAGCTATGACGAGTACCTGGACCACGTCTCGTCGTATTTCGACGCCGAGTGGTGCCTGGAGCACAACGTCCGCTACTTCCACCTGCCGGCAGGCAATCTGCACCCCAACCACGGACTGGCCCGGGCCCGTGAGGTCGGCTTGCTCGTTCCCATCCGAACCGTGGCATCGTCAGCGCTCTATGAGGTGCGCCCACTGCCGTGGAAACCGCGCGTGATGCCGCTTTCGGCGATGCCCGCGAGCACGTATCAGATCACGTGGAAAGCCGATGGGACCGCCGTCGCTGACGGCAGCGACGCCCAGTTGGTCTACGCCCTCGATCAGCCGCAGTTCGTGCATGCCGTCCGGTTCAAGTACACCATCACGCATGCTACGAGTCAGCCAGCGGAGGCACAGCTCTTCTGGTCTGGCCCGGGCCAATCGTTCGTGGAGCACGAGCGTACGGCGCATGTCCGCCTGCAGCCCGCGGCGCGCGAGAAAACGGTGACGATTCTCGTACACGACACGGTCGACCAGTTTCGCTTTGACCCTGACGAGAGACCGTTCACGCTCCACATCCGCGACATGGAGTTGCTCGTGAAGCCGCCCGATCAGCCGTGAGCGTGATCGGCGTCGCGTTCGAGGTGTGCGTCCGGCAGAAACGCGCGAATCATGCTGGCTCTTGCTGCGACCGTCGCGCTCAATCTCGCCGTGGTCAGATCGGGTTCACGTAGCGGCGAATGGGCGAAAGCGCTTGATCCAGTTTTCCATACTCGTAAATCCTCACTGGAAGGGAAGGTGACCGCAGTTCGAATCGATCCAGTCAAGCGTTCCTCCGCATCCGCCAAGGCGATCCCGTTCGCCATTCAGGACCCGCGCGCGACGGCAATCTGTTCCGGCTCCTGCCGTAGGAATCAATCGACGGGTACCCAACACGGAAACGTACGGCGATCCGGACGGTGGACAACCAGATCGACACGACCACCGGCACGATCGTCAGTCGGGCGGCAACTTGGAGTACACCTCCGCTGCGTACCCCGGTCGCATCAGATGGGGCCGACGATCGACGGATCTGTAGGCCTGGAGTGACCGCTGGAGTTCAAGCACGCGGAATGGGTTCGCCTCGTGGTTCACGCTCCAGAACGTCGGGGCGAGTTCGGCGGCGCGTTGCATGATCGCTCCGCAACTGCCTGGCCGAGTTCGGTCAGCGAGTCTGTGATGCCAGCACGGTAGCACTAGGCGGCGGTCCGCCCGAGCCCGGCGCCTATCTCAAGGACACGAGGCGAGCGCTCCGACGCAGTCAGCTGCCCAATGCGGTACGCGCCATAGATCGCATTCAATACGCGCTCCCCCATGATGCCGGCGGCGTGTCGAGGCCGTAATAGCTCGGGCACAGGGGGGCCTCGAGCGCGAACCCGGCCGATGCCGCGATCTGGTCCAGCAACTCGGGGAGCGGCGGCACAGCAACGACGTGATTACTTGGCTCGGGGTTGTGGAGCGCCAGAACGCCGAGTGCCCGAGCTAACTGCCGCAGGAGCTCGGAACAATGCGCGGCGTAGCCGGTCCGCCGGTCAGGGTCCTTTGTACGCCTCCACGCTCCAGACGCCGAGATCCTCGAACCCATAGAACAGGTGTCCCTCGTGCGGCCGGGCCAGTAAATGCGACACGGCCGCCACGTCCCTGGACCGCAGCACCGTGACGACAGCATGGTGCATGTGGCGAATGCCCGTCCAAATCGAATCGTCGACATAAATTCGCGCGCGGTTCAGCGCGCAGGAATGCGTCAATCAACCTGGCAACCAGGGCCGGATCAGCACCTCGAGGCGGTTCGGTGGTAACTCCGAGTCCAATCATTCTGCGAGCCTCTCCAGAAATTTCTCCAACGTCGAGACCGTCACGCAAGTCTTCGTCTCATGCGATACAAGGTCAGCGCTGCAGCACCGTGACGAATTGGCAGCTGACCAACGTAGTCGAGCGCTCTCGCGCGTTCACGTAGTCGCCTCGTGTCGGCGAGGACGGAGGGTCTCCCGGCGGCGGGCTGGAGGACCTTCCCTTCGAGCAGAGGCGTGTACGCGATTGACGTGCCCCCTGCGAGACACGCCGCGGCGCACGCGTCCGACAGATCTTCCAGGGTCGTGATGGCTCCGTGCACGAGCAGGTCGCGCAACCGCGAGGCGCGCACGACCATCAGCCCAGCGGCCGGTCTGTCGATGCAGTGCGCCTTCAGCGCGAGGGCGAACGGCCCCGGATCGGCGGCGGAACGCCCGGCAAGCGGATCCACCCAAGTGCCCTGATCCACGTAGACGCGTCCTGACTCGATCACGCATCGAGACGCGTCGAGTGTGCGCCCGCCCACGACCTCCACTGCAGGGTGCAATTCAAACAGCTTGATGGCGTCCCTGATGCCAGCCGCGTCAATCTGGGTGATGCCAGCGGCGGCCAGACAGACGAGCGCGTCTGCAGGAAGCTCCACGAGCGCTTGGACCAGCGACTCCGAGAACGCGCCGCCGCACGCTATGGTCATGATTCGGCCGGGCATGTCCAGCGTCAGCGCGCTGTCGGCCGGCGAGTACGGGTCGGAGACACGAACGAAGAGGCAGTCGGTGAGCCGTTCCGCCACGCGCTCGATGTACCACTCCTGCAGGCCTCGGTCGCGCGGGAAGGCCGCGACACGATACTTCTCGGGGCACGAAGTCCGAGCGATCGTCTGCTCGAGCAGATGACGCGTCGACGCAAGCGTGCCCGGGTGCTGCTGTCCACTGTTGCTATGCGAGGCCGGGTGCGTGCGCCAGTGGTAGAGAAGGTGAGGCACGTGAACGAGGCGCCGGCCTGCGGCACTCGTCCTGAGGATCGTGTCCCAGTCGTGGGAGTACTCCGCACCGGCATCTTGATAGGCGCCGGCCGACACCGCCAGTTTCCTGCGCACGAGACAGGCATGCCAGATGTAGGCCGACTCGGTGTGGAGCACGGCGTCGAAGCCCGGCCTCAGGAACGGATGGTCGAGGACACCGTTGGTGAGATGGTCCTCATCGGAGAACACGAGGTCGGCATCTTCGGCCGCCGCCCACGCAGCAAGGACTTCCAGCGCATCGTCCTCGAGCAGGTCGTCGGAATCGAGCGGCAGGACGAAGTCCGCTGTTGCTGCGTCGAGACAGACGCGCATAGCCCCGATGATGCCGACGTTCTCGGCGACGTCGATCACGCGGACGAATGGCGCCGTTGCGGCGCGCGCGATCTCGGACGCAACATCGTCGACCACCGGGCCATTGCGCAGGATGATCCACTCATCAGGCGGGACCGTCTGCCTCAATACGCAGTCGACAGTCTCAGCGAAGAACCCGGCGGGCGATCGGCTCCAGACGCTGGTCAAGATGGCCACCGTCGGGCGCGGTCCCTCCACTCGGGGCCGGGTGAGGCGGCGGACCAGGCGGTCGGCCTCGAGCCACGCGGCGTACGACTCGACGAACAGGTCGGGAGCAGCGAGCGGGCGCGGTTCCACCGAGGGATCGCGCGGCGCGAGACCACCAGTCATCGAGAGCGACAGGTGGGGTGACCACAAGGCGCGACCGCCGAGCAGGTTCGCGAAGACATGCACCGCGCCGAGGTCACTCGCGCCCCATGTCTGCTCGATGGACGCCGAACTCAGGGCAGCACGCAAGTAGGGCGAGTACACCACCCGGCGTCCCCGGATACGCGCGGCTGCCGAGAGCCAGGGCCCGACCCGCGATGGCATGTCGAGGAGCGTCCGCGGCAACTGCCCGATCACCTCGAGCAGGAAGGACGGCTCCACCACAAGATGGCCAGCTGGTACGGCATCGACGGTGTGAGGCTTCCAGGCCTGCGCGA
>JACDAO010000073.1 GCA_013695405.1 Acidobacteriota bacterium
GTGCAGTGGCCGACGAAAAGACCGGCGGGGGAGGCGCTTTCCGTTTCAGGTGATCCGGCCCGGGCTGGCCATCGAGGTCAAGGCGGATCTGGCGGCCAGGCGCGCGACCGTGCAACAGCATGCCTACAACGTCTGGGGGCTGGTCCACACCCTACACACGTTTGGCGGCGTGCGGGCGAACGACCGGGTCAACGTCAGAGATTGGCCGCTGACCACGGTATGGGTGCTATCGATGGATGCGCTTGCGGTGGGCTTGTTACTGATGGTCTGCAGCAGCTACATCATGTGGTACCGGCTGAAGGCCAAGCGGCGCGGGGGAGTCGTCGCGCTGGCGCTGGGTGTCGGAAGCTGCGGGTTGTTCGTCGTGGGCGTGCGCTGGCTGACTTGACCGCCGCGGTGGCGACCGCGTGCCCCGCGCTCTGCCTGCCTCCACGCGCAGGTGAGGCACGCGCGTCAAGTCGAGTCCCGCCTGCGACTACGGGTCATCAGCATCACCACGTCACCGCCGAGACGCAGGGGCAGATCACGGGCGCTGCGCATTGACGCGCTCCCGACGGCTCAGCCTCGGCTCGCGGCACACCACGCGCGCGGGGCCGCGCCAGCGCCGTTCGCATTGACGGGTGTTGCACGTCACTGCCCAAGTGGGTCCGAGGCAGCGCTGCGAGCCGGCTCCGCCGTCGCAGCCCGCGCCGATCCGCCGCGCTACAGGCAGTGACCGCGCTGCTCGCTGCGACGATATACGTCCCGGTCTTCGCCGCAAGGACGGTGAGTGACACCTCGCCTCCGCTCGCTCCACCCTCGCCCACCCGCGCCCGCTCGTTCTTCGGTTCTGATCCCCCCTCCGAAACGCCAGTCCGCTGCGCGGGGCCGTCTCAGCGTGTCTTCGTGCGCGCGGCAATCTTTCGGCGCGGCTTCACCTCACCCTGCAACTCTGCGAGCGCGGCGCGGATGATGTCCAGCGCCGCCTGGCCGTCCTTTGTCAGCCGGTAGTAGCGCCGGGAGTGAACGCCTGCTCCCGGCTCCTGCTCGGACCGCAGCCAGCCGTGCGTCTCCATGCGCTTCAGGATCGGATACAGCGTGCCGGGACTGATGTCGTAGCCATGCCGACGGAGCTCGACAAGCATCCATTGACCGACGATGGGCTCCTCGGCCGCGTGATGCAGGATGTGCACCTTCCAGAACGCAAGCAGGATCTCGCGCGTGAGTTGCTTGTGATCGACCGGTGCCATGCGTGGCTCCTCAGCGCCTCGCCGTCGGAAGACTCGTGCCTTCGCGCAGTTCATCCGACCCGCGGCGGACCAGCTGATCACCGACGGCCAGCGTCCCGACCACGTCAGTATTGTCGCCCTGGCGCGCGACGATGCGCACGTCCACCCACTCGGCCTTGCCGTCGCGGGCACGAATCACGAACACGCGTTGTGTGGTCCGAACCACGGCTGTCGCGGGTACGCGAAATTGCGCGGTCGATGCCGTGCCGGGCCATGCGACGTCGGCGTACATGCCGGGGGCGAGGCGCCCGTCCGTGTTGGTCACCTCTGCTTCCACAGCCATCGTGCGGGACGCGACGTCGAGGGAGCCGGCGTTCCGTGCTACCCGTCCGGAGAACGTCGCGCCAGGGTAGGCCGCCGTCGTGAACGTGACGGTACGCCCTCCCGTCACCGATGACACGCGGCCTTCCGGCACGGCCACGACGAGGCGCAGCTGGGTGACCTGCGAGAGCCGCAGGGCAGGTCCGGTACCGGGTCCGGCCAGCGCACCAGGGTGCACCAGCCGTTCGGTCACCACGCCGGTAAATGGCGCGCGCAGTTCGAGGTAGCTGCGCGTGCGCTGCATGGCAGACACGGCGGCGGTGGACGCGGCGACCGACGCTTCCGCCGCCGTCACGGCGGCCTGCGCGGCGCGGCTGTCTTCGCGGCTCTGGACCAGCTCCTGTCCCGAAACGACCCCCTCGGTCTTGGCCGCGTCGGCCAGACGCTGCTCACCAGACTCGAGTGCAGTGAGCCTCGCGCGGGCTTCAGCGAGGCGGGCCTGCGCCATGTCGCGCGTCGCCGCGGCTTCTGCCACCTTCGCATCGAGTTCGGGCGCGCTCAGGACTGCCAGCACCTGGCCCGCCTTGACGCGGGAGCCACGGTCGACCAGCACACGCTCGACGAACGCCTCGACGCGCGCGTGGAGGTCGACCTCCTGCTGCGCGCGCAGTTCGCCGCGCAGCATGCTCGCTGCGGTACCGGGGCTCGCCGCCACGCGCACCAGTTCGGCGGGCGCGGCCGGCTGCGCCTGAGCCGCCGGCGCGGCGCCGAGCACCACTGCGGCGATGAGGCTAGCTGACAGACGGTTCATGACGAAGTCCTCGTGCGTCGAGCGGGTGAAGGGAAGCGGTACGCGCCGAGGCGCGGCGCTGAAGCGCGGCATACATCGCGGGGAGCACGAAGAGCGTGGCGACGGTCGCCACCAGCAGCCCGCCCACGACCGCACGTCCGAGAGGGGCGGTTTGCTCGGCGCCCTCGCCGATGCCGAGTGCGATCGGCAGCATGCCGGCGATCATGGCGGCCGCGGTCATGACGATCGCCCGCAATCGGGTGCGCGCGCCCGCCAGTGCCGCGGCAATCACGTCAGGGTCTTCCGCCCGCGCTGCCTCGGCAAACGTGACCAGCAGGATGGCGTTGGCGACCGCAATGCCGATCGCCATGATCGCGCCCATGAAGGACTGCACGTTCAAGGTGGTACCGGTGAGCCACAACATCAGGAGCACGCCTACCAGCACGGCCGGGACCGTAGAGATCACCGCCAGCGACAGGCGGAACGACTGGAAATTGGCGGCGAGTAGGAGAAAGATCACGACGACCGAGAACAGCACGCCCCACTGCAGCCCATCGATCGTCTCCTCGAGGGCCGGCACCTGCCCACGCACGGCCACGGTGACCCCTCGCGCCGGCTCGCCCGCAGCGGCGATGGCCTTCTGCAGATCCGGCACGACGGAGCCGAGGGGTGTGTCGTGAATGTTCGCCGTGAGGCTGACGAGGCGCTGCATGTTGTAGCGCTCCACCATGCCCGGGCTCTCGGTACGAGAGACGGCGGCGAGATCGCCGAGCAGCACGCCGGGATGGTCGCGCGACGACACCGGCAGCGCACGCACATCGTCGACCGACGCGATCTCGTGCTGGGGGATCTCGACCTGGATCTGGAAGGCGTTGCCGCTTCCTGGATCCCGCCAGTAGACCGGTTCGACGAAGCGGCTGGAGGACGTAGCCGCCACCAGCGACCTGATGACGCTGCTTGCGGCCATGCCGGCGCGTCCGGCGCGGTCGCGATCGACGTCGATCCGCAGCGTGGGGTAATCGAGGGGCTGCCCGTACTGCAGGTCGCGCAAGGCTGGCACTTTCGCCAGCTCGCCGTGAATCTTCTCGGCGTGCGCACGATTGGCGGCGACGTTCGGGCCCTGCACCGCCACCTCCACGGGTGTGCTCGCACCGAAGCTCATCACGCGGGCCACGATGTCCGCGGGCTCGAACGTGATCTGCACCGCCGGCATCTGCTCGCGCAACGCGGCGCGTATCCGCTCCTGCAGTCCCTCGCCGCGCAGCGTGGCGCCTTCAGTGAGACCCACCGTGAGGACGGCCTCGTGCGGCCCGCCCGTCCACAGGTAGATGGTGTTGATCGGGTAGCTGGCCGGCTGCACGCCGACGAAGTCCATCGAGACACGCACGTGTTCCGGGCCGACCAGCGTCCGGATGATCCCCAGTGCCTGCGCCGCCAGCACCTCCGTGCGCTCGATGCGGGTGCCGGTCGGCGCGCGCAGGCGCATCTGGAACTGACCCGCATCGACACGAGGGAACAGCTCGATGCCGGTACGAGGGTAGATCACCGCGATGACTGCGGCGCACACGATCAGGTACGCCGCCACGACGATTGCCCGGCGCGCGACGATGGTTGCCACCCAGTCGCCGTAGCGTGCCTGCACTCGCGACGGCGCGGCCACGTCGCCGTGGCCACGTCGCAAGAGCCACGCAGCCATGACCGGGACCAGCGTGCTGGAGATCACGTACGAGGACAGCATCGCCAGCCCCACGGACAGCGAGAGCGGGACGAACAGCTGGCGCCCGACGCCCGCCATGAAGAAGGACGGCACAAACACCGCGACGATGCAGGCCATCGCCAGCAACCGCGGCACGGCGGTCCGCTGGGCGGCCGTGATCACCGCCCACACCGGCGAGGTCCCGGCCTCCATCTGGGCATGGATGTTCTCGACCAGCACCGTGGCCTCATCGACCAGGACGCCGACGGCGAGCGCGAGTCCCGCCAGCGTCATGATGTTGAGGGTCTGACCGGTGAGCCACAGCCCCACCACCGCCGACAGCAGGGCCACGGGGATCGTCGTGACGACGAGGAGCACGCTGCGCCAGTCACGAAGGAAGAGCAGGACCATGGCGCCGGTCAGCAGCGCGCCGAGCCCCGCCTCCACCACGAGACTCCGCAGCGCCCGGCGAACGTACCCCGACTGATCGAACTCGAGGCTCACCGTGACGTCGTCGGGCACCACGGCCTGCATGGCCGGAATGGCCGCGCGCACGCGCGCCACGACGTCGAGCGTTGATGCGTCCGCACGCTTGGTCACCGGGATGTACACGGTCCTCCGCCCATTGATGTGCGCGTAGCCGGTGACGATATCGGTGCCGTTCTCCACCGTGGCCACGTCGCGGATGAAGACGGGCGACGCCGCGGTCTGGCGTACGGGCGAGTTGGCGAGTTCCGAGAAATCCGCACCGATGACCGTGTTGGTGGCGGCGATGAGCGTCTCGTCGCCGATGCGCACGTTCCCGGAAGGCAGGACGGCGTTGGCGCGGCTGACTGCCGTGACCACCTCCTCGGGCGTCAGGTCATAGGAGCGCAGACGCTCGGGATCGACCCGGACGACGATCGTGCGCTGGTTGCCGCCAAAGGGCGGCGGTGCCGACACGCCGGGCAGCGTCGCGAACAGGGGACGCACCCGATTGATGGCGATGTCCTGCATCTCGCCGGGCGACCGCGTGGGGCTCGAGAACACGAGTTGGCCGACGGGCACGCTGCCCGCGTCGAAGCGCACGACGAACGGTGGCACCGCGCCCGGTGGCATGAAGGCGCGCGACCGGTTCACCTGGGCGACGACCTCGGCCATCGCCTGGTTCATGTTCGTGTCCGCGTGGAACACGAGTTTCATGAGTGAGACGCCCTGGATACTCTTCGACTCGACGTGCTCGATCCCGGTCACGTAGAGGAAGTGGTACTCGTAGAAGTACGTGAGGAACGCCTCGACCTGAGAGGGGTCCATGCCACCGTAGGGCTGGGCAACGTACACGGTCGGCGAGCCGAGCTGCGGGAAGATGTCGATGCGCATGCGCTGCACCGCGAGCATCGACGATCCGAGAATGGCCAGGATGGCGACCACCACGGTGATCGGGCGCCGCAGCACTGCGTTGACGAGCCACATGAGAGGGGTCCCCGGGATTACCTGATGGCGGCGATGAAGGCCGACAAATCGCCGCCGGCATCAGCGGCGTGCAGCAGGGCCAGCCACACGGCAAGGCGGGCCACCGCGGCGTCCGACTCGGTCTGCGCCAGCAGGCGCTGCGCATCGGCGACATCGGCGATGGTGGCGAGCCCGACACGATAGCGGGTCAGGATCTGCTGTTCGGTTGTGCGGGCCGCCTCAAGTTGCGGCGTCAGGAGCAGGTCGACACGCCGCGCGCGGTCGATCTCGGCCCTCGCACTCGCCTGCCGGATGCCCAGTTCCCGCGTCACCTCCGCGCCGCGTGCCTGGGCCAGCGACACATCGGCCAGGGCAGCAGCGGTCCGCGCACGCACGGCCTTGAAGTCCAGCAGCGGTACCGCCACCGTGACGCCGACGCCCCAGTTGTAGAAGTTGGGCGCTAGCCCCACGGCGCCACCGCGCAGCGTGCCATCCGCCTGGGCGCCCGAGCCGCGCCCGTAGACGGCACCCGACAGGCTCACCGTGGGGAGGACGCCCTTGGCTTCGGCGGCACGGCGGGCGTCGGCTTCGCGCGCACGTGCCTGCCACTCGACGACCTGAGGATGCGGCTGCGTGGCCATCTGTTCGAGCCCGCTCGTCGGCCGGCCATGGAGATCGTCGGCGACGCGGAGCGTCTCGACCGGCCGGCCGGCGAGGGCCGCGACGGCGATGCGCGCCCGGGCCTCGTCCAACTTCGCGTCCTCGAGCTGCACCTCGGCGCGCGCGAACTCGGCGCGCGTCCGGTTGGCATCCGCGCCAGGACGCAATTCCGCGGTCACCTGCGCCTCCACGACCTGCCGGAGCGTGCGTGCGCGTTCGACACCCGCCATGGCGGTCCGGACCCGCGCTTCGGCGGCGAGCAGCGTAAGGAACGCTTCGGCCGCGGCGACTTGTCGCTGCAGCCGTGTGGACTGCAGTGCGGCCTCCGCAGCGGCCGCCGATGCGTTGGCTGCGCGCAGGGTGGCCGCGCGCCGCCCGAAGTCCACCGCGTCCCACGTCAGGAGCGCGCCAGCGGCGCTTCCCCACACGCTCGTGCTCCTGGTGTCGGTGGCCGGCGGACCAGAGATGGGCGGGATGGTCCCCTGGGGCAGCAGCATGCCGAAAACGTTGTTGGTGGTCGCGCGGTTGATTTGCGCCAGCGCCTGCAGCCGGGGCAGGAAGGCACTCTCCGCCAGCGGAACGCCTTGGCTGGCCCGGGCGCTGACGCTCTCCGCGGCCCGGATGCCCGGCTCACCCTCTGCCACGGCGGCCAGCAACTCGGCCATCCGCAGCACCGAACCATCCCCGGGTTGCCCGAAGGCGACGGGTGCGGAGCAGACGAGACAGGCAGCGATGAATATGGCTGACCTGCGACACCGAAGACCTGAAGGCGGCGAGGACACGAGTTGGTGGCGGACCGGCACCGCCCCAATCTATGTAAATCGTAAACGGAAAGCAAACACGGCGACCGCAGCTTCGCACTGCCCGCAGTCGCAGACATTGTCGGCCGAAACTCGGTTCATCAAGGGGCGCTGTGCTCAGGCCCTTCCCGTCTGTTGTCGTTCTCACGGCACATCCTGGTGGCGTGGGAGGACCATGGGCGCGTCGGGGTGCGCGCCGTGCCACGGTGATCGCGCTCTACCGTGGACCAGAGTGGTGCGTTTCGCGTCTATACTCGAATGGTGCGTTTCCGGATGGCCCAGGCCGTGTGGATGTCGATGGTGGTGCTGCTCGGCGCGTCGCCGACGGCGACTATCGCGTGCGACGCGGTCTGCCTGCCGTCTCGGGCAAGTGACGCAGGCGCGCCTACCGTCGTCTCGCCTGCCGACGCCGGTCATCAGCATCACGCTCCCTCGGTGCAGGCCTCCAGCACGGCGCCGCATCACGCGGCGCCCAGCGCTCAGCTGAGGGCTCCCGAGTCGCGGCCATCGGCTGGTGCAACCCTCGCAGCGGTGGATGGCGGGCGTCACTGTCCGAGCGGGTCCGCGGTGGTGCTGCGCGCCCGCTCCGCCGTCGCAGCCCGCGCCGATGCCGCCGCGCTACAGGCCGTGACCGCGTTGGTCGCTGC
>JACDAO010000085.1 GCA_013695405.1 Acidobacteriota bacterium
ACCCTCCGCCGCTCAGCAGACAGGGGCGATCAACGGCACGGTGGTCGACACGGGCGGCGCAGTGCTTCCGGGCGTGACCGTGGAGGCGCGATCCGACGTGCTGCCGGGTCCGCGCGTCACGGTGACCGGCGGCAACGGCGAGTTCCGGCTGCCCGCTCTGCCGCCTGGCAACTACACGATACGCTTCGAGCTTGCGGGGATGCAGGTCGTGACGCGGGAAGCGCTGGTGCAACTCGCGCAGGACACGGTCGCCGACGCGACGCTCGGCGTGGCGGGCGTGGCCGAGAACGTGACCGTGACGGCGGTGGCGTCGCTCGTCGAGCGGGACTCCGCGGCCATCAAGAGCAGCGTCTCGAACGAGCAGATCATGGCGCTTCCGGTGGGGCAGGAGTACCGCGACCTCATCAAACTCATTCCAGGCGTCCAGTTCACACAGGACGCGGTGCGCGGGCCGAGCGCCGGGGGCAGCGGCCAGGACAATGTCTACCAGTTCGACGGCGTCAACGTCACGCTGCCGCTCTTCGGGACGTTGTCGGCCGAACCGGCATCGCATGACATCGCCCAGGTCACGACGGTCAAGGCGGGCGCCAGAGCGGTGGACTTCGACCGCTCCGGCGGCTTCACGATCGATTCGGTCAGCAAGTCGGGCACCAACCGGTACACAGGCGAGATCGGCTATCAGTTTCAAACCGATCAGATGGCCGCGCCGCTGAAGAGCGGCACGCTCTCGACCTTCGAGCAGGATCGAACGTGGACGACCGCGAGCGTCGGCGGCCCGATCATCCCGAGCCGGCTGAATTTCTACGGATCGTACTACTGGCCCGAGAGAACCAGGGAGAACCGCGCGAATCTATACGGCGACCTTCCACCATATCGGAGCACGCGGAACGAAGGCTTCGGCAAGCTGACGCTGACGCCACTGAACAGCATCCTGCTGAATTTCAGCTTCCGCGATTCCCATCGTCTCGACCGGAGCGACCTGTTCGCCTCGAGCGCCGCTGCCACCACCGGCACCGGTGCGGAGAACCGGCAGAAAATCGGCACCGCCGAGGGATCATGGGTAATCAATGGGAGAAGCCACGCGACGTTCAAGTACACGCACTTCGGGCTGAAAACCCAAGGGCGCCCGGACCGCGTGGCCACCACGTCCATTTTGCTCGACCCTGGCACCAGGCTCGACATCAACAACCTCGACGACCTGGGCCTCTTGAGCGTGCCCGCGCCGGTCGCGGGGCAAACGACATACAACGCCTTCATACAGCCCCTGATCGATCGGTACGGCTACGTGCAGGCCGGCACACGGGTCGGCGGAGGCACGGTCGGCTTCGGCACCCTCTTTGACAATGACGACTTCTTCCGGGACTCCGGGCAGATCGGCTACAACCTGGTGCTGGGATCCACCGTCTCCCACGAGATTCATGTTGGCTACCAGCGGTATACCGACTCGGAGGATCTCACCCGGAGCTCGAACGGCTGGGGCAGCATCACTGTGCCGGGTGGCCGACTGGCGCCTCCGGCCGGGACGACACAGCCGGCGTTTTACACAGCGGCGTTCCAGCAGCAGGGCCTCCGAGGCGTCCCCCCGACCATCCACTCGGAATATCGATCGCAGAGCATCGAGCTCAACGACACGCTCCGCTGGAAGCGCTTGACCTTCAACGCCGGCGTCCTCGCGAGCAACGACACACTGTACGGCCAGGGCCTGCAGGAGGACAGGTCGGCCCTGTCCGGATTCGTGCTCGCCACCGGCAGCACGATCAAGTCGCGGCAGTACAGGATGTACGAGATTCCGTTCAGCAAGCTGATCCAGCCGCGGATCGGCGCAACGTGGGCATACAACGGCTCCGACACCGTCTTTGCGAGTTACGCCCGGTACAATCCGGCCGCCAGCTCGCTCCCGCGGGCCGCCTCGTGGGATCGCAACCTCGCCACAACGATCCAGGCCCACTTCGATGCTGCCGGCCTGCTGTTCGCGACGACGCCGGTCGCCTCATCCTCGGGCAAGCTGTTCGACGACGACCTGACGCCGCGCACCGTGAACGAGTACCTCGTGGGCACGGCCCGCCAGCTGACCGACCGCTGGTCGGGGCGGCTGTACGGGCGCTACCGCGAAGGCGATCACTTCTGGGAAGACACGAACAACAACGCGCGGATCGCCTTCAATCCGCCCACCGGCATTCCCCGTGAGCTGTACATCCCGGATCTGGCCGCCAAGGTGACGCAGATCGGAAGCGGCTCGTCCTACGTCATTGCCGAGCTCGATGGAGCGTTCACCAAGTTCTACGAAGCCACTCTGGAATCCGAGTGGCGCAGCAGCCGGGCTTTCGTGCGCGGTTCGTACACGTGGAGCCGCTACTACGGCAACTTCGACCAGGACAACACCACCGGCGGCATCAACGACATGAACACGTTCATCGGGTCGTCCAATCTGGGCGACGATGCGGGCCGTCAGCTCTGGGACAACAAGGAGGGGAGGCTGCGTGGCGACCGGCCCCACATGCTGAAGGTGTACGGCTATTACGGCCTGCCCTGGAACGCGACCGCCGGCGCCTATGCGATCGCCCAGTCAGGGCAGCCGTGGGAAGCCCAGAGCTACGAGCCGTACATTGCGCTCACGACCAATACGAGCGACTCCAATCGCTATGCCGAGCCGGCCGGGTCGCGCCGGACGGCGTCGCACTGGCAGATCGATCTGAACTACACACAGAACGTTCGCCTCCACGAGCGGCTCAATTTTCAGCTCGTGGGCGACCTCTTCAACGTCTTCGATCGACAGACGGGATTCGATATCCAGCCGGCGGTCCATTCCGCGACGTTCGGGGTGCCACGGCAATACTTCGCGCCGCGCCGTTTCCAGCTCGCGGCCCGCTTGCGATTCTGATGCACGAGGCACGGGCCACGTCCAAAGTGCCACGTGCAGCTTGTCAACGTGCGACGTGCAACCCGTGCCACGTGCGACTGGCTACCTGATGCTGGCTGATACTGGCGACTGGCTACTGGTAGCTACGGCCCAGCTGAGAACAGCCGCTCCTCGCCCTCGGGCTGGCCGCTGACGACGGACGCGATGACAGACCGTCCTCCATTCCTGTACTCTGGCGTGCCTCATGCCCCGCCCCGTTTATCCACTGTCTCCGAAATCTGACGTCGCCGATACGTACCACGGGGTACGCGTCCCGTATCCGTATCGATGGCTCGAGGATCCAGACGCCCCGGTGACGCGCGAGTGGGTGGCTGCGCAGAACCGGCTGACACGGGCGCTTCTCGATGGCCCGCTCCGTGACGGGCTCGCCCGGCGCCTCACGACGCTCTACGACTATCCGAGAACCGGCGTGCCCTTCACGCGCGGCGACCGTCTCTTCTTCACGCACAACACGGGCCTCCAGGACCAGCCCGTGTTGTACGTCGACGATGGCGCCGATGGCGCGCCACGGGTGCTCCTTGACCCCAATGCGATGCGCGCCGCGGGTCCCGTTGCTTTGACCGCGCTCGCTCCAGACGACAGTGGAACGCTGCTCGCGTATGCGGTCTCGGAAAGCGGCAGCGACAGGCAGGAGCTCTTCGTGCGCGACGTCAGCACGACACGCGACACGGGCGATCACCTGCGGTGGGTGAAGTTCGCGTCTATCGCCTGGAGGCGTGCGGGCGACGGGTTCTTCTATACGCGATTCCCGGAACCGGGCAGTGTGGCCGCCGGTGAGGAGAACTACTTCAATCGCGTGTACTACCATCGGCTGGGGGATGCGCAGGATCGGGACACCCTGGTGATGGAAAAGCCCGGCGAGCGCGAGGCGGTCTTTGGCGTCGAGACGAGCGATGACGGCCGCTGGGCCGTCATCACCGCGTACCGGGGCTCGAGCGTACGGAGCGAGGTGTACG
>JACDAO010000160.1 GCA_013695405.1 Acidobacteriota bacterium
GCCATCAATCGTTCCACAACGGAGGGCCCAGGTTGGCTCGAGACATCTTGCGCTCGAGCCGGGCCAGCCGCCGGTTGAAGCGGTCGCGATCGGATCGTCCGATCGCATCCTCGACTCCGGCGATCGCGTGCCGCCGGGCCTCGCCGAGTTGCCCGGCCCGGTGTTCGTGATGAATCGCGAGCGCTTCCCGCGCCTCGCGCAGCAACTGTGGTCGTCCCCCCAACTGCAGGACCAGCTGCCATGCGGCCGCCGCGGCGGGGTGTTGCCGCTGGCGCCGCAGCAGGCGCGCCAGTGCCCGCGCCGACGCTCGACGCACCTCGCGCGGCTGCCACGCATCCTCGGCCGCGACGCGGTAGGAGCGCTCCGCTGCGTCCTGCCAGCCCGCCCGTTCGTACAGCGCGCCGAGCCCGTAGGCCACTGACCCTGTCGGCGCGGCGTCACGGCCGTCGCGCACCAGACGCTGGGCATGCACGGTGAGCGCCGCCAGCGACAACAGGTCGAGCCGGTTGTGCAGCAACACCGGCTCGAGCGCCTGTGCCGAGCCGCCCCGCACGAACTCGAAATAGCGGCCGGGAATTTCAACGCCCGGGACGTCGCCGATCCGGCCGACGCCGAGCACCGACTCCTCGAGATGAACCAGCCGGCACGAGCGGTCGCCCTGGTCCGACGACCGCCACAGCCGCCGCGCCGCATGCAGCATGTCCAGATGCGGCATCCGGCAGACGGTCTGCGGCACCCTGTGCATCTCGCCGCGCACCTCCATCACCGGCACGTCGAAGGTCCGCCCGTTGTAGGTGACCAGCACCGCCGACTCGCCGAGGTAGGCGTTGAGCGCGTGCAGCATCGCTCGTTCGCCAGCGTAGGACGGCAGCAGGTACTGGGTGGTGCGGAAGCCGTCGGGCATCCACTCCCCCACCCCGGCCAGAAACGCGACCGTGCCCGCGCCGCCACTCAATCCGGTCGTCTCGAGGTCGAAGTAGACCAGACGGGGCGGCGAATCGGCCGCCGACCGCCCGGCTCCGAGGGCGCGACCGGCCAGCAGGTCGAGCGTCTCGTCGAGGCAGACGCTGGCACACTCGCGCACGGCCACGCGGCCGTGACGGCGATCGGCCTCGAACAGGTGCTCTATCACCAGGCACGTGCCGTACTCGGACTGCTCGAGCCGCGCCCCGTTCAGATCGACGGCCGGTAGCCGGGCGTCGAACGGCAACCCGTTGGCATCGACCGGCTCGTAGGTGAGCTCCCGGCGCGGCGGTGCGGCGGGCGCGTTCGCCCTGGCGATCTCACGCAGGCGTGACAGCTGGGACAACGCCATCGACCTAGAACGGCACCTCGTCGCCCCGCGGCGCGCCCTGCAGCCGATCGAGCAGTTCGAGCGCCACGCGTTTGGCGCGTGGGCCGATGTCGCCAACCGGGCCGACGCACGACGGGCAGCCGACCTCGCACGGGCAACTGGCGATCAACGCCTGGGTCTGACGAAGCAACGCATCGTGCATGCGGAACAAGGGGGAGCTGAAGCCGATGCCGCCCGGGTAGTTGTCGTAGAGAAACACGTGCGCGTCGGCCTCGCCGCCGGCCGGAGCCACCCCGACCGACGCCTCGCCGGTGCCAGTGTCCACCGACACGCCCACATCACGACGATCGCACATCAGCAGCAACTGCGCCACCGAGTGCATCGCGTGCGCCAGCGCGCTGATACCGTCGCGCCGGTCGTCGGGCGCGTAGGGCAGCGCCAGCAGCACCCCTCGCGGCACCGTCACCCAGTACGCGGTGGTGTGCATCTGCTGCTCGGGCAAGTCGAGGTCGCCCGACCCGACGTTCTCGTTGGTGTAGAAGCGGATCTTCTTGAAGCCGACTACGCGCGACACCACGTGCACGTCGCCGTGCGATCGCGCCGAGCGGTTCGGCTGCGGCACCAGGTCGGCGTCGCCGCCCCGGCGGTCCGCGTCGGCGGCCCGATCATCGTCAGGCGTCGCAACGTCGCCGAGGCTGGTCTCCATCTCTTCGAGGATGTTGACCTTGGTGTAGGTGATCGCGTCGGTGTAGTAGTCGCACTCGACGCTGCGCACGAACGCCTTGCGGCCCTCGACGTCGAGCCGCTCGACCTGGAACAACGCGCCCTCGAGGATGTAGATGGCCTTCTCGTGCAGCGTCGACAGGGCACTCGTGAAATCGGTCTCTCCGATCACCCGCGATCCTTCGGTCACGTCGACGATCACGAAGTTATCGGAGGTGACCGCGCGCAGGCTGACCGCGTCGGCGGGATACGACTCATGGGTCCAGTTCCACTGCCCGTCGGCCGCGTGCACGAAGCCCTGCTCGTCGAGCACCTGCAGGACCTCGTCGGTGCTGACGGCGGTCTTGCCGAAGGCCTCGCCCTCCTGGAACGGCAGCTCGAATGCCGCGCATTTGACGTGATTGAGCAGAATCTGCAGGTTCTCCGGGTTGATCAGCGCGTGTTCGGGCGAGGCGTCGAAGAAGTACGACGGGTGACGGACGATGAACTGATCGAGCGGCGCACTCGAGGCCACCAGCACCGCGGCCGAGCGTCCGGCACGGCGACCGGCACGCCCCGCCCGCTGCCACGTCGAGGCGATTGTGCCCGGGTAGCCGGCCATCACGCAGACGTCGAGCGCCCCGATGTCGATGCCGAGTTCGAGTGCGTTGGTCGAGACCACCGCCCGCACCTCGCCCTCGCGCAGACCACGCTCGATCTCGCGCCGGCGCAGCGGCAGATAGCCGCCGCGATAGCCGCGGATCGCATCGGTGCCGCCCGGCGGTCCCTGGAACGCATCCTTCAGGTACGTAGTGAGAATCTCGGTGGCCAGCCGGCTCTGCGCAAAGACGATCAGCTGCAGATTGCGGCGCAGGAACTCGAGCGCAACGCGACGCGTTTCGGCCAGGTACGAGCGGCGGATGCCGAGCGCCTGGTTGACCACCGGCGGATTGAGCAGCACGAAGAACTTCTCGCCGCGCGGCGCGCCATTCTGGTCGACCAGCGCGAAGGGCTGCTCGGTCAACTGCTCGGCCAGCGCCCTGGGATTGGCTATCGTCGCCGAGGTGCAGATGAAGGTTGGATTGGAGCCGTAGTGGCGGCAGATCCGCTGCAGCCGCCGCAACACGTTGGCCAGGTGGCTCCCGAACACCCCGCGATAGGCGTGCAGTTCGTCGATGACGATGTAGCGGAGATTCTCGAACAGGCGCGCCCAGCGCGGGTGATGCGGCAGCACGCCGGCATGCAGCATGTCCGGGTTGCTCAGGACCACGTTGGCCCGGGCCCGGATGGCTCGGCGCGCGTCCTGCGGCGTGTCGCCGTCGTAGGTGAACACGCCAATCTCGCGGTCGGCGGCCGCACCGACGATCTGGGCCAGCCCCTGCAGTTCAGCCAGCTGGTCCTGCGCCAGAGCCTTGGTCGGGAACAGGTACAGCGCGCGCGCCCCCGGCTCTCGCAGCACCGTGCTGAGGACCGCGCCGTTGTAGCAGAGGGTCTTGCCAGACGCGGTCGGGGTGACCACCACCACATGGCGCCCGGCCAGCGCGTGCCCCATCGCCTCGGCCTGATGGACGTACGGCTGCTCGATGCCCCGCGCCGCCAGCGCCTCGATCACCCGCGGGTCGACCTCGGTCGGGAATGGCGCGTACACCGCCGCCTGGGCCGGCAGGTGGTGTACCGCGGTGACGACCCGATCGCCGCTGACCTTGGGGTGGGCGCCGGCTGGCAGGTCGGCCGACGGCAACGCCGTCAGCCCACGAGCTTCCGGCGCCAGGTGCCCGAGGGCGTCCTGGAGCGCCTGGTCCTTGTTGCCGGGGCCGCGCGCCAGGGTACGGGACATCGCCCTCGATGCTACGCCGCACCGGCAGGGCGATCAAGAGACGAAACGGCGCGCATGCCAAGATGTTAAGGACTTGTAAAGAATGTTATGAAAGCAGTGCTAGCATCCGTGACTCGCCCTCTCACTTGAACGTGTCGTTACCCTCGCATCTCGCCTGGCTGGGCTTGTTCAGCGCCCTGGCGTTGGCATTCTCCTGGCCGCTCCCGTTGCACCTGTCGACGCACCTGACGGGTGCGCCGTCGGGCGACACCGGTGTCTATGTCTGGAACCTGTGGGTCTTCAGGCACGAACTGCTGCAACAACACCTGCCGCTGCAAACCGGGACGGTGCTCTCGATGGCGCCGCCGGTCGACCTGACGCTGCACAACTACACGCTGTTCATGGACCTGCTGGCCTTCCCGCTGATTGGCCGACTCGGGCTGATCAGCGCGTTCAACCTGGTCTACCTCGGCATGATGGCGCTGACGGCCTGGTGCACGGCCTGCCTGGCCCGCGCCGCCGGGTGCCGACGCTGGGAGGCGTGGCTGGCGGGCGTCGCCTTCGCGTGGTCGCCGGTGCTGATGGCCCGGAGCACCGGCCACTTCAGCCTGGTGGCCGCCGCGCCGCTGCCGGTGCTGTTGCTGATCCTGGTGAAGGGCGAGGGCAAGGGCCGCTACCGGGACGCGGTCGCGCTCGGCGCGACCCTGGCCTGGGCGGCCTTCTGCGACATCTACTACGTCGTCTACGGCGCCCTGCTGATCGGCACTTACGTGCTGGCGCACGCGGCGGTCGTGACGCGAAGCAGCGAGACCGCGGCGCGTCTGGTGTTCGTGCGCAGGGTCGCTGAAGGCCTCTCAATCGTCACGGCCACCTTCGTGGCGGTGATCGCCTTGCAGGGCGGATTGATCGAGTTCGCCGGCATCCGCATCAGCATGCGGTCGCTCTACACCCCGATGCTGCTGTTGACCGTGCTGGTGCTGGGACGCCTGCTGTTGGCGTGGGCCCCGCGGCTCGAATGGCGCTACCGCTTCGCGCGTTCGCACACCTGGCTGGCCGCGGCGGCCGTGGGGACCGCGGCGGTGCTGCTCGCACCGGTGCTGCTGGCCTACGGGGGCCGCATGGTGGACGGCGCGCCAAGCGGATTGCAGATCTACTGGCGCAGCAGCCCGCCTGGCGTCGACCTGTTGGCGTTCGTCATGCCGAACCCCAATTCGCCGCTGTTCGGCACGCCGTTCAAGGCGTGGATCGAAGCGCAACGCGTCGATGGCTTTGCCGAGTTGACCGGCGCGCTGTCGCTGGTCGGCCTGGGCGTCATCGCCACCGCGTGGTTTGCGGCCGGTTGGCGCCCTCGTCGTCGCTGGCTGGTGATGGCGGTGTTGTTCGCGGCGCTGGCGCTCGGCCCGTTCGTGCACGTCGCCGGCGTCAACACCTACATCCCGGGGCCCTGGGCGGTGTTGCGCTACGTGCCGGTGCTGGGCCTGGCACGATCGCCCTCGCGCTTCGTCGTGCTGGTCTCGCTGTGCACGGCGGTGCTGTTCGGGCTGGCGTTGACGTCGCTGGGCAGCCGCTGGCCGCAACGGCGCCGTCTGGTGCTCGCGGCGGTGACCGCGGCGTTGCTGTTCGAGCTGTCGCCAGTACCGCGGACGCTGCACGCCGGACAGGCGCCCGCCGTCTTCCGCCGGATTGCCGCCGACCCCCGGCCGGACATCCGGGTGGTGTCGCTGCCGTTCGGCTTGCGCGACGGCACTTCGTCGCTCGGCAACTTCAATCCGCTGACCCAGTACCTGCAGACCGTGCACGGCAAGATGCTGATTGGCGGCTACCTGTCGCGCGTGACCCGCGAGCAGAAGCGCTTCCACCTGCGCTTCCCGGTGCTGCACGCGCTCATCACGCTCAGCGAACGAGGCGAGCCGGTCCTGACCGACGTCCAGCGACGCCGCGCCATGGCCTCGCGCGATCGTTTCATGATCGCCTCGAACCTCGGCTACGTCGTCACCGACGACGCCCAGACCCCGCCGGCGTTGCGGGCGTTCGCGATCGAGTTGCTCCGGCTCGAACCGGTGGCCTCGGCCGACGGCTACACGCTGTACGTGCCGCACGTCGATCGGTCGAGCATCGACCGGGCATTTATGGCGCCGCCGATCGCCCGCTGACGACACGGCTGCGGGCCACCTGCGCGGCAAACCCGGACAAGCCGATCACGCCGACCAGATTGGGGAAGATCTGCAGGGCGTTCATCAGATCGCCCCAGGCCCAGACCACGTCGACGCGCGCCACCGCCCCGAACGGGATCAGCAGACAGTAGGCCCAGCGGTACCAGTGCGTCACCCGCTGTCCGAGCAGATACTCGAAGAACTGCTCGCCGTAGAAGGCCCAGCCGATCAGCGTCGTGTAACCAAACAGGAACGCACACAGGGCGACGATGTAGCCGCCGACGCCGGGCATCGCGATGTCGAACGCCGCGGCCACTGCCGCGGAACTGGTCAGGCCCGACTGCCAGGCGCCGGTCAGCAGGATGGTCATCGCGCTGATCGTCGAGGTGACGAACGAGACGATCAACACCTCCATCACCGCCTGCAGGCCCTGCTGTTCCGGTCGACGGCTGCGGGCCGTGCCGTAGGCCACCGAGGCGGTGCCGTAACCGGCCTCGTTGGCATACATGCCGCGGGCCAGACCGTAGCGCATCGCCACGATGATGCCGAGGCTGCCACCCGCGGTGGCACGCAGCGAGAAGGCCTCCGAGAACACCAGCCGCAGCACCGACGGGATGTTGGCGGCGAACATCACGATCACGATCAGGCCGCCCCCGAGGTACAGCGCGACCTTGAGTGGCGCCAGCTTCTCGGCGACCCGGCCGATGCTGCCGATCCCGCCGACGATCACCAGCCAGGTCAGGACCGCGATGCCGATCCCGGCGATCCAGGTCGGCATGCCGAGCTGGCTGTTGAGGACCACGGCGATGGAATTCGGCTGCGTGAACGGCGTCGTGGTGATCGCGGCCACTCCCGCGACCAGGGCGTAGGTCGATGCCAGCCACGGCAGCTTCAGACCGTCGCGCAGGGCATACATCGGGCCCGACCGGATCGTCTCGCCGTGGACCTCGCGCCAGGTCACGCCGAGCACCGCTTCGGTGAACTTGATGGTGGTGGCCAGCAGGCCGTAGGCCCAGATCCAGAACAGTGCCCCTGGGCCGCCGGAGATGATCGCGGTGGCCACGCCGGCGATGTTGCCGGTGCCGATCGTGCCCGACAACGCGGTCATGAACGCCTGGAACGGCGACAACGCGCCGGCCGCGCCATCTTCCTGCGACGACAGCATCGCGCGGAACGCCTCGCGGATCCGGCGCACCTGCACGAAACGGTAGCGGATGGTCAGGAACAGCCCGGTGCCGAACAGCAGCACGATCAGCCACGGGACGAACAGCGCGTCGGCCGCACGCTGGATCAGGTCGGCAAGCGTCTGCAGCAACGGCATGGATCTCAGATGTTGGAGCGCGACTGGCAGCCGTCGACGGTCAGGCAGGCGCCGCTGATCCAGGAGGCGCGCGACGAGGCCAGGAAGGCGACGATGTCACCGACCTCCTCGGCTCGGCCAAACCGGCCGAACGGCAGCTCGCGCTCGATGAAGGCCGCGATGCCGTCGGGATCGGCCTGCTGGCGCTGGTGCCAGGAACCGCCCTCGAACAGAATCGACCCTGGCGCAATCGAGTTGACGCGGATGTTGGACGGCGCCAGTTGCTGCGCCAGCGCCTTGCCAAGACTGATCTCGGCGGCCTTGACGGCGTTGTAGGTCATCCGCCCGCCCGACTCGCGGCCCCAGATCGAGGCGATCAGCAGGATCACGCCGCCGCCGCGGGCCTGCATGTGCGGGACGACGCCGCGCGAGGCGCGAATCGCCGGGAACACGGTCTGATCGAAGGCCTGCTGCCAGACCTCGTCGGGCGTGTCGAGCAGGCCGCCGCCCTTGCCGAGTCCGACGTTGTTCACGAGCACGTCGACGCCACCGAAGCGGGCGACGGTCTGATCGACCAGGCGCGTGACCTGGGCAGCCACCGAGACGTCGGCGAGTACGCCGAGCACCCGGCCCGACCCGCCGGCCAGGCGCTCCAGTTCCTCGACAGCCTGCTGCAGGGTCTGCTCGGTGCGGCCGCAGATCGCCACCTGTGCGCCCTCGCCGATCAGCGAACGGGCCGACGCCAGACCGAGGCCGCGCGTGCCGCCGGTGACGATCGCGATCCGGCCGTCGAGGTCCAGGTCCATTTCAGCGTGGTCCCCCGCCGGTCAGATCGTTGAGGCGCCAGTCGTAGGGGGCGTAGGCGAGCGTGAAGGTGTTGGCGCGCAGGCCGCGGCGTTCGCTGGGCAGCACGTGCGGCAGCACCAGGTGGAGGATCGCCAGCTCGATCGGGCTGCGGCCCGCGAACACCGTGGTGTCGCCCGGATAGGCTTTGGTGAAGGCGTCGGTCCGCCAGCCGAAGATTGGCGAGACCTCGATGCGGTCGGCGGCCGGATCGTACCGGAAGCACTCGTTGCGGGTGACACACTCGGCGGCCACCGTCGTCAACTGGCTGTCCAGGCGGTCGGCCGTGAACACCTCGCTGCGCAGTCGGCCGCCGCCGACCGACCCGCGACCGAGCGCGAAGTACATCCGCGGGTCGTCGAAGGTCGGCAGCATCTCCTTCTCGATTTGCTCGAGCGAGACATTGCGCCCGGCGACGCGGTGGCGCTTGGCCGTGAAGGCGCCGGCGACGTGCTGGATGCTGTCGGACGGATACTCGCCGGCCCGGCCCGTGATCGGGTAGGCGTTGATCACGGTGCGGAGCACCAGCGCGTTGTAGGCGTTGAGCCAGTAGGCTGCGCGCTGGTCTCGGCTCCAGCCCTCGAGGGCGGCCGGCGGCAGATCGAGGCCGCTGATGTAGCGGTCGAGACGGCCACGCTCGCTGCGCAGCGCCCGGTAGTACACCAGTCCTTCGCGCACGTAGGTGTCGAGGACGATCTCCAGCGACGCGTGCATCCCGAGGTCGGGCAGCAGCACCGGCTGAGCCGCCAGCGAGGCCGGGCCGGTCGGCAGCAGGGATGCGCCGAGCGCCAGCAGCAGCACGCCGGCACGAGCCGCACGGACGATCATCGGGGTGGTCACTGTCTTACTCGTTAGCATCTGCATACGTATCTAGGAAAGCCGGCCGAGGAACGCCGACAACGCCTGGGTGAAGGCGTGCGGCTGCTCGAGGCTGGCGAGATGTCCCGCGTGCGGCAATTCGACGCAGACGCCGTCGGCGACGCCCTCGGCAATCGTCCGCGCCAGCATGGGCGGGGTCAGGGTGTCCTCGGCGCCGACCAGGGCCAACACCGGACAGGTGATGCGGCCAGGTCCGGCCGGCTGTCGGGCCGCGTGCGCAGCACCTCGAGCGCGTCGATCACGCCGGCGGCGGTGTTCTCCATCGCCCACGCCCGGACCTGCACCGCCAGGTGCGGGTCGCACGCCTGCGAGGTGGCGCCGAGCAGCGTCGGCAGCATCGCGTCGACGACCGCCCCGGTGCCCGCCTCCGCGGCCAGCTGCTGCAGGATCTGGCGGCGCGCGCGGCTCTCGTCGCTGTCTGGGTCGGCACGCGTGTCGGCCAGCACCAGGGCGCGGATCAGGGCCGGTCGCTGCCGCCAGCATTCGAAGGCGATGTAGCCGCCCATCGACAACCCAGCCAGCACCACCGGCCCGCACTGCAGGCTGTCGATCAGGGACAGCAGGTCGGCGGCGTGGTCGCGCACGTGCCGCGGGGCCACCGCGCCGGCCGGAGAGGCGCCGAGGCCGCGCAGGTCCGGCGCGATCAGGCGCCAGCCCGAGGGCACGGCCTCGAGCTGCGGCGCCCACATGCGCGCCGACAGCGGAAAGGCGTGCACCAGGAGCAGCGGCTGGCCCTGGCCACGGTCGGTCACCGACAACGTGACGTCACCGGCAGTCACGAGACGAGCGGACATGCGGCATACAGTAGCAGCCCGGAGCCGGCCGCGACCTCAAGTATCATGGCGCCCGTGAGCCGGCACGTGTGGGCGCTCTGCCTGGTCGCCTGGCTCGGGGTGGCAGTGTGGCAAGCCAATCCAGTCCGCGTTGGCGACGGGCACGAGTACGTCGCGGTCGCGCTCAACCTCGCCAGGGGGCATGCGCCCTCGTTCGCGCCCGAGCAGATCCCGGCACTCGAGGCTGAACTGCGGTCGCTCGGTCCCAGTTTCGCCACCGCCTCGGTGAACTATCCCGAGCTGGTCGGCCGTGACGGCCGTCAGGACGTCCCGCATTTCTGGCTCTATCCGCTGCTGGCGCTGCCCGGCGTGATCGGCGCGCTGCTGCTCGGCGTCTCGCCGCTGTGGGGCTTCGTGGCGCTGCACGTCGGCTTGCTGACGCTGCTGACGTGGCTGGTGGCGACGCGCCCGGCCCCGGCCTGGACGTCGCTGATCCTGCTCGGGCCGCTCACCTGGTGGATCGACAAGCCGTCCACCGACCTGCTGCTGGTGGTGTGCCTCGGCGGCGCGATGCTGTTGTGGTCGCAGCGACCGGCGGTTTCGCTGGTCCTGCTTGGCATCGGCGCCAGCCACAACCCGGCGCTGGTCCTGGTCCTGGCGCTGTTTGCGGCGTGGGGCTCGATCGAACGCCCGGCCCGTCTGATGTGTCGCCGCTGGCAGAGTGTCGTGCTGGTGGCCACGCTGCTGGTCGCCATCCCGCCGATCTACTACCTGTGGCGACTCGGGATTCCATCGCCGCTGACCGCCGCGACCGCGACGCGGTGGCCCGGCCTGCTCGACGCGTTGTTCCCTCTCACCGACGTCACGCTTGGCCTGGTCGTCCGCTATCCGCCGTTCGTGCTGGCGGTGATGCTGGCGGCCGGCTGGCTCGGCTGGCGGGAGATGTCGCGCCTGCGCGATCCGTTCATCGCCACCAGCGGACTGGCGACGCTGGCATTGCTCTGGGTAGTCGGCCAGCCGGTCAGCCAGAATCACGGCGGGAGTCCGGACCTGAGTCGCTATGCACTGTGGCTGATGCCGCTGGCGTTGCCGCTGCTGCAGCAGGCTGGCACCAGCAGCCATCGCGTGATGCAGCGCGTCGGCGTGCTGCTCGCGGCGTTGTCCGCGACCTGGACGCTGATCGCCTTCCGCCCGTCGCGGCCCGAAGCGCACCTGCAGCCGACCCCGTTTGCCGACTGGTTGTGGACGCACCATCCGGTGTGGAACGATCCGCGCCCGGAAGTGTTCGCCGAACGGATGTCGCATCGGGAGCCGCCGGAGGTGCCGACTGCGACGCCGCTCTGCCAGAAGGTGCTGCTCTACGAGGGCCTCTGGCCGGTGCACTGCCTGCCCCAGGGCGAGCCGCCCGACGCCTGCCTCGATCCGCAACGCTTCTGCTACGCCAATCGCACCGCGACTGGCGCCGGCTACCTGTTCCTCGAGGAACCGCAGCGGCCGGCAATCCCGCTGGTGCAGGCCGAGCGGACCTGGTCGCGCGAGACGCCAGCCGTGGCCACGTTGCGGCAACTGGTGCGCGGCTTGACGATTGGCGAGTCTGACCACGCGCTGGTCTCGCTGCGCGGGCTGTGGAACGCCGCCTGGCTGCAGCAATGGAGCGGGCCCGGACGCTCGGCGTTCTACGTCCGCCACACCCGGGCTCAGGCGGCGATTGGCGTGCGCGTCCGTCAGCGAGTGCTGGCGCGGGTCATCGATCTGAACCGCGCCGTGGAGCTGGCCACCTACCCGCTCGAACCCCACACCAGCCAGCCCGACATCATCCCGCTGCCCGACGCGTCACCGGATCTGGCGATCACGTTCGAGCCGCGGTGAAGCGGAGACGGGAGACCTATTCAGGCGAGCCCGAGCCAAATGGTGCCCCGGCCGCGATCCAGCGGCGCAGGACGTCGATCTGCGCCTCGCTGAGCGGATCCTTGTCGAGCGGCATGCGGTCCTCGTCGTCGAGCCCGAGCACCCGGCGCAGCATCAGGCTGTTCTCGACGTCTCCGGCGACGAACAGCGGACCGCTCTTGCCGCCCTTCTGCAGGCCGGCCACCGAGTCCATCCGCAGCCGCGCCTTGACCTTGTCCGGGCCATGACATTCGACGCAGGTCTTGTCGAGGATCGGCAT
>JACDAO010000203.1 GCA_013695405.1 Acidobacteriota bacterium
CGCGTAGATGGTCACATCGTCGAGCCGCCGGGTCTGCGGGTCGAAGCGGCCGTAGTGATAGAGCCGCCCATCGCTGCCGGCCATCCACTGCCGGTTCATCAGGCTGAAGGTGCGGGCGACGCCGCTGCGAATCGTGTTTTTCAGTTCGTCCGCGCGCCGGTTCGAGGCCGCGACAATGCTCTGTTCCATGCCGAACAGCACCAGGCTCCAGGTCAGGCCGAACAGCAGCAACGGCACGGTCGCCCGATAGAGCGAGATGCCGCACGCCTGCATCACCGTCAGCTCGCTGGTGCGGGTCAGTAGGCCGACCGTGACCAGGGTGCCGACCAGCGCCGCCAGCGCGGTGATGTAATAGGTGTACTGCGGCGTCAGGTACAGGAAGAAACTCAGGAGCATCTGAAGGGTCGTCTTGCCCTTGAACAGGTACTCGCTGTAGTCGGTGAACACGGCGATGTAGAACACCG
The DNA here is from genome assembly GCA_013695405.1 of Acidobacteriota bacterium. Lineage (GTDB taxonomy): Bacteria > Acidobacteriota > Vicinamibacteria > Vicinamibacterales > Vicinamibacteraceae > Luteitalea. The sequence goes on from JACDAO010000203.1 coordinate 465, forward strand.
CCAGCATGCCGATGAACGTCACCGCGAACAGCCGCAGGTACAACCAGCTGACGTAGCGGTCGAGCAGGTTGAAGCGCGGCACCAGGCCCTGTGGCACGCGAACCACCAGCACGATTTGACCGCGTTGCGCGCCACCGGGCCGCATCGCCTTGATCTGCGTCGCCGGATTCGCTGTCGTGGGCCTCTCATCGTCGCCCGGGGGCGACGGCGTGCTTGACCGATCCGACAGCCAGCGGTCGACCACCGCTGGGAGCGGGATGCGGATGGCGGGGGACAGCTCATAACCGCGAGCCTTCAACACGACCAGCACGAGCCCGGCCAGACCGAGCACCACGTTGGGAATCCACAGCGCGAACTCGGCCGGCACGCGCTGGCCCTTGGCCAGCGCCTCGCCGAGGTACATCAGCACGTAGTAGACGAGGACGACGGCGATGCCGACGACGAAGCTGGCGTTCTTGCCGTCCTTGCGGTGGCTGACGCCGAGCCCGAGCGCCATCAGCGCGAATACCCCGCACGCCACCGGAATGGTGTACTTGCGCTGGATCGCCATGATCGGGTTGTGTGGCGACAGGCCCTGCTCGCGCATCTCGCGGGCCTTGGTGCGCAGTTGCGGAATGGTCAGCTCATTGTCGCCGGGTGTCACGCCCTTGCGAGGGAAGACGCTGTCCGGGTCGAGCTGCACGGTCAGCGACTCGAACTGCTGCAGCTCGTACTCCGCGGGTGTGTCGACCTTCGAGCGGTGCAGAATGCCGTCTTCCAGAATCAGGTCCACCCGCCGCGTGGCTGGCTCGATGACGAAGTGGCCGCGCTCGGCGGTCAGTACCTGCGGCTCGCCCGGCTTGCGCGAGTCGGCCAGGAACACACCGCGCCAGCCGCGCGCATCGGCCGGGACGTCGCGCACGTACAGCACCAGGTTGGGGAACTCCTCGAAGAAGACCCGCGGGCGGACGTCGCTTTCGGCCTTGGCCTGGATGATCTTGAACGTGATGGTGCGAAACGTCTGGTTGCCGCGGGGCAGCGCCTCGATCATCACGTATGCGGTGATGGCGGTGGCGATCACCGCCATCACCGCGACCGGCCGCATCATCCGGAACAGACTGATCCCGCAGGCCTGCATCGCGACCGCCTCGCGGTCGGCGGACAGGCGGCCGAGCGCCATCAGCAATCCGACCAGCAGGCTGATCGGAATGGTCAGCGCCAGCGACTGCGGCAACAGCGTGATCAGGATCTGGCCGATCGTCGGCAGATCGACGCCCTTGGCGATCAGCTTCTCGGCCACATCCATGATGGTCGGGATCTGCAGCAGGAACGTCAGGATCAGCAGGGTGAGCCCGAACGGCGCGAGCGTCTCTCGAATGATGTAGCGGTCGAGCGTGCGGAGCATGCGGGGGAGTGGCCGCGGCCGGTGCCCGGGGCCTGCTCATCCGACGATATCACGCGGCTCCGGCCGTGCCCTGGCCAGCGCCTCGAGGCTGCGCCGCTGGTCGGGCGTGCCGGCGATCGCCAGCAGGTCGGCGATGTGGAGCGGGTGGTCGGGCGGGGGATTGGGCAGCATCTGCCCGTCCCGCAAGATGCCGACCACGGTGGCGCCGGTGCGGCTGCGGAGCGCCAGGTCCGCAATCGAGCGGCCGTCCATCACGCTGCCCACCGGAATCTCGACCCAGCTGAAGTCGAACAGCTGGCCGGCCGAGCCGAGCTGCACGAGGCGCTGATAGTCGCTGTCGTGCCCGAACAGCGGCGCGTACATCTCCTGGCGGAGCTGCGCGCTCACGCGATGCACGTCGGTGACGCCGAAATCGAGGTGCAGCAGTGCCTGACGGACCATCTCGAGCCCGGCTTCCAATTCCGGCTGCACCACCTCGGTCAGCCCACGCGCCTGCAACTGGCGCAGCTGCTCGGCACCTTCGGCCCGAGCGACAATCCGGACGGCCGGGGCGATGGCGCGAACCTGATCGACCACGGCTTCGGTGACGCTGAGAATCGGCACCGTCACCAGCACCAGGCGCGCCGCCGACACCTGCGCGGCCTCGAGCACGACCTGCTGGGCGGCATCACCGAAAATCGCCGTCCGCCCGGCGTCGCGGGCCTGCAGGAAGCGACGGTAGTCGAGCTCGATCAGCACCGCTGGCAGCGACAGCCGCTGCAGCAGCTCGGCGGTGAAGCGGCCGACCCGTCCGCCGCCCACCAGCACCACGTGGTCGCGCAGGCCGCTGCTCGGCAGGTTGATGGTCTGGAACGGCTCTCGGCCGTTGCGGTTGCGCCACCAGGCGTAGATGGCGCCGGTGGTGCCGGACAGCACCGGCGTCAGCACCATGCTCAGCACGGCGGTATTGAGTACCAGCGTGAACAGCGCGTTCGAGATCGACCCGGTCTGGACGCCGACTCGACCCAGCACGAAGGCGAACTCGCCGATCTGGAACAGCCCGAGGCCGACCGCCAGCGGCACCACGTTGCGGTAGCCGAACGCGGCCGACAGGCCGCCGAGGATCAGCGACTTGCCGAGAATCACCGCCGTCAGCAGCACGATCACCTGCCCTGACGTCGCCAGCAGCAGCCGCGGGTCGATCAGCATGCCGATCGACGCGAAGAACAGCATGCCGAAGACGTCTCGCAGCGGGATGATGTCGCTCAACGCCTGGTGCGCGTAATCGGACTCGCTGAGGACCAGTCCTGCCACGAACGCCCCGAACGCGAACGAGAGGCCGAACAGGTAGGTGGCGTAGCCCACGCCGAGGCCGATCGCGGTGATCGCCAACAGGAACAACTCGCGTGATTGACGCACGGCGATGACGCGCATCAGCTGCGGAAGGACTCGGGTGCCGACCACCACCATCACGAACAGAAAGATCGCCGCTCGCAGCGTCGCCGTGCCAAGCAGTCGGAGCCCGGCCTCGGGCTGGGCCAGCGCCGGGAGCAGGATCATCATCGGCACTACCGCCAGGTCCTGCACGATCAGCATCCCGATCATGACCCGACTCGACAGCGTGCCCATCCGTCCCTGTGCCGTCAGGGTCTTCAACAAGACCATCGTGCTGCTGAGCGAAATCAGCGAGCCGAGCC
>JACDAO010000205.1 GCA_013695405.1 Acidobacteriota bacterium
GGCGTAGATGGCCACGCCGATGGCGCCCATCAGGGCGATCGCCACCACGCCGAGGATGCGGTCGACCGCCACCGAGGCCAGGGCCGCGCCCCGTTGCGCGGTACGCCGGCCGAGCGCATAGGCCCGGGCGGCGTCGCCGCCGACGCCTGCGGGCAGGAAACTGCCGACGAACGAGCTGACCAGGAAGATCCGTGCGGCGGCGGCGGTCGCAATCGGTGTGCCGCTGGCGCGCAAAAGCAGCAGCCAGCGCCAGATCATCACGACCCGGTCCAGGAGCACCAGCCCGACCACGATCATCAACGCCCAGGGGTCGGCCGCCACCATCGTCCGCAGCGCCGCGCCACCGTCGACCTGCCGCAGCAGCCACGTGAGGATCAGACCGGTGACGACCGCTCGCACCCAGAACGAGCGGAGCCAGCGCATCATGCGGCCGGCTTGCGCACCACGAAGGTCAGGGTCTCGAACAGGTTCTTGCGGACCTTGAAGACGAAGTCCTCGGTGCCGGTCCAGCGCGAGACGGTGTCGATGCCCGGCAGGGTGGTCAGCACCGCGGCCGCCGCCAGCGCGTCGCGTCTGAGCCCGGTGGCGACGCCGATGCTGCGCACCACCCGTTCGACGACGAAGCCGCCGTCGTTGAAGAGCTGGCGCATCCGCCGCTCGGTGGTGACGAAGTTATGGGTGTAGTCGACGTCCCAGAAAAATGTGCGTTCCTTGAGGTAGTCGGGCACCACGACGAAAAAGACCCCACCGGGCCGGAGCAGGCGACGCGCGTCGGCCGTGAACGCGCGGGCGGCGTCGATGCCGGGCATGTGCTCCATGACCTGGTCGGCATAGACCACGTCCAGCGACGCGTCATCGCCGGGGATCGGCGGCGTGAACGCCTTGACGACCTTCAGCCCCTTGCGCCGGAGCACGTCGATCAGCAGGTCGCTCGCCTCGATCGCGGTGTAGTCCCAGCCTGCGGCAACGGCCAGTTCACCAAGCGTGCCGTGGCCTGGGCCGATCTCCACGAAGCGTCCGGGAGCCTGGATGGCCTGCTGCAGCAGCCCGAGCCGCGTCCGCTCGATCCGGCTGCGCCGGGCCGAGCCGTAGCCGGTGAGCTGCTTCTCTGAAAACGACTTGTAGAACGTGTCCTCGGCCACGGCCGGGAATCATAGCAGCCTGCTCGCTCGTCTCCGGCGAGTGGGCCCATCACCTTCAGACGGTCCGCACCGTTAGTTATGTCAAAATATTATTAAAGTCACCAAATTATCTGTATATATATCGTCTGCTGACAGCCGACCATGTCTCACATACTCACCAGAGTACTCACCAGGGCCCAGCCGCCCGCCACGCGTCCCGGAAGACCACCCAAATTCGGACGCCCCGCCCATCTGGTAGCGCTGACGCTGCCCGAAGACGTGCTGGCGGCGCTGCGTTGCATCGATCCGGACGTGGGATGGGCCGTGGTCAAGCTGATCGAGGGGGCCGGCGGTCCGGTGGCGGCCAACCGCCCGCCCGAACACGACGTCGAGTTGTTGCCGATCGCGCCGCGGCGCTTCCTCATCGTGGTGCGGCAGGAGGCGTTCGCGTCGCTGCCGGGCGTGTCGCTGGTGCCGCTCGGCCAGGGCAAGGCGTTCCTGGCGTTTCCGCCCGGGCGCACCGCCGAGAGTCTGGAACTCGCCCTGACTGACCAGTTGGAGGACCCGGACCTAGCGCACCAGCGACGCAGCCGACTGCAGGCGTTCCGCGACCTGCTGCGCGGGTGGCGACGGGACAGCTCGCTGGTGTTCCACGAGCGGTCGATCGTCGCCGTGGAGAAGAAGCGGCAACGACCGTCCGTGCCCAGATCATGAGTCGCGGGCGGCGGTCGGTGCCGGTGCTTGCCGCCGTCTTCTCCGGCGTGGCACTGCTGGCAACGGTGGCAGTGACGCTGGATGGCGTCAGCGCCCGCATGCGCGGCCCCGGCCGGCGTCGCTGATCGTCGCCATCCAGACACACCACGGGCCGGCACCTCGGTCGAGGCTGCCGGCCCGTGCACGAC
>JACDAO010000215.1 GCA_013695405.1 Acidobacteriota bacterium
CTTCAGTACGTATCCGCCGGCGGTGCGAGGCGCGGTCGCCGCCGCGCTGGTGCTGACCATCGCCTACCTGGTCGCCGGGGCGATCACCCGGATGCTCGCCGCCACCATCGGACGGGCCAGCGCGCACATGCCCGGCGACATCGCCGCCCGCAAGGCGACCAGGGGCGCGCTGCGCGCGGTGCGGTTGATCATCACCCTGCTGGTGGCCGGTACCTTGATCTTCCCGGCGATGTCCCTGGTCGGCCTGCGGTCGCGGGTCGGTCTGTCGCCGGAGGGACTCGGCGACTGGGCGATGGGCTCCGGGCTGCGCATCGCGCTGATCGCGCTGCTCGCCTGGATGGTGCTGCACGTGGTCTCGGTGGTGGTCACCCGCCTCGAGGGCGAGCTCAGCACGACGGGCAGCGTCGACGTGATCGAGCGCGCCAAGCGCGCCCGCACCGTTGGCACCCTGATTCAGAACACCGTCTACGTGCTGATCTCGACGGTCTCGACGCTGATGGTGCTGCGCGAACTCAACGTCGACATCACGCCGATTCTGACGGGCGCCGGGATCGTCGGACTCGCGGTCGGCTTCGGCGCGCAGTCGCTGGTCAAGGACATCATCAGCGGTTTCTTCCTGATCCTCGAGAACCAGATCCGGGTCGGCGACGTCGCCAACATCGACGGCACCGGCGGCCTGGTCGAACGAATCACCTTGCGGACGATCATCCTGCGGGACGAGGCCGGCGCGGTCCACGTCATCCCGAATGGCAGCATCCAGCGGCTCTCCAACCTGACCAAGGACTTCTCCTTCTACGTCACCAGCATCGGCGTCTCGTCGCGCGAAGACACCGATCGCGTCACCGACGTGCTGGTCCAGGTCGCCGAGGACCTGCTGCTCGACGAGCGGTTCGCGCCAGGTATGCTCGGCCCGCTCGAAGTGCTCGGAGTCGACCGCTTCAGTGAAGGCTCGGTCGACATCAAGGTGCGGCTGAAGACGGTGCCGATCAAGCAGTGGACGATCGGGCGCGAGTTCCTGCGTCGCGTCAAGAAGGCGTTCGACCAGCACAGCATCGAGACGCCGTCGCCGTATCGCACCGTGCTGGTCACCCAGCCGGATCCCGCGGCGCCGACGCCGGACGCTGACGGACCATCTGCTCCGCGACAGACCTGAACGTGTCGCCCGCCTTCGGCCTCGCCATCGCCCTTGGCGCCTGCCTGCTGTTCCAGGTCCAGTTCCTCCTTGCCAAGCTGGTGCTGCCGTGGTTCGGCGGATCGGCGTCGGTGTGGTCGACCTGCCTGGTGGTGTTTCAGGCGCTGCTGCTCGCCGGATACCTGTACGCACATGCGCTGGCGCGGATTCCGTCGCGGCAGGGCCAGGTCCGTCGCCATCTCGGGCTGCTGCTGGTGGTCGCCGCACTGCTGGTGTGGCGCGCGGCGGTGTGGCCGTCACCGGTCACGCCCGGCCCCGACTGGCGACCCGACCCCGACGCCTCGCCCGTGGTGCAGATCGTGCTGCTGCTGTCGGGTGCGGTCGGCCTGCCGTTCGTGCTGCTGGCCAGTACCAGCCCACTGCTGCTGCGCTGGTCGGCGGATCTCGCGCCCGGCCGCTCGCCGTACCGGCTGTACGCGCTGTCCAACCTGGGCTCGCTGGTTGGCCTGGTGTCGTATCCCTTCCTGGTCGAACCGCGCCTCGACGTCTTCCAGCAGGGCCGCTGGTGGACGATCGGCTACCTCGCGTATCTGGCGGCCATTGTGGTCTGCATACGGGCCGTCGGGCGGGTGCCGGTGCGTGTCGAGGACAGCCCGGCGATCGAGGAGGAGCCGACGGAAGACGAGCGCCGGACAAGTCCGGCGGCTACGTCCATCTCGGCGCCGACGCGCGGCGAACAGGCGCTGTGGCTGGCGCTCGGGGCCGCGCCGGCCGCGATGTTACAGGCCACCACCACTCGCATCACCCAGGACGTGGCCGCCGTGCCGTTCCTGTGGATGCTGCCGCTGGCCCTGTACCTGCTCACGTTCATCCTGGCGTTCGAATTCCCTCGCCTCTATCGACGACACCTGCTGGCGCTCGCCGTGGCTGTCACCGCCGGCGTCGCGCTGCCGGAGTGGTCGACGCGGGTCACGCTCGTCGCGCTGCTCGGCATGTTGGCCGTGGGCGGCCTCAGCCTGCACGGCGAACTGGCGGCCCGGGCGCCGGCGCCGCGCTGGCTGACGCGCTTCTTCCTGCTCGTCTCGGCCGGCGGGGTGATCGGCAGCGCCCTGGTCGCGCTGGGGGCGCCGTTGATCTTCGATGGCGTGGTGGAGTACCCGCTGACGCTGATGGCTGCGGTGCTGGCGCTGGCCGCGGTGTACGTCACGGACGCGACGACACAGCGGGACCGGACCGCTCGTCGAGGTCCCCTGCTGGTGGCGCTGGCCCTCGCGATCATCGGCGCGGTGATTGCCGGACACACCGCCCAGCAGTGGTTCGGCCTGACCAGGGACGCGATCTTCACATCGCGCAGTTTCTTCGGCGCCATCCGCGTGCGCGAAGGACAGTTCGAGAACGGCGAGCGGTACCGTCGGCTGCAGCACGGCACCACGCTGCACGGATTGCAGTACCTGTCGGTCGACAAGTCGACGACGCCGACCACGTACTACACACAGGAGAGCGGCGTTGGGCAAGCGATGGCGGCGCTGTCGGCACTGGGCCGGCCGGCCCACCTCGGCGTGGTCGGGCTCGGCACCGGGACACTTGCCGCGTACGGCCGTCGGGGCGACGTCCTGACGGTGTTCGAGATCGACCCGCAGGTGGTCGCGCTCTCGACGGCGCCGACGCCGATCTTCCGCTACCTGCGCGAGTCCGAGGCGAGCGTGACGATCGTCGGCGGTGACGCACGACTGAGCCTCGAACGCGCGACCCCGTACCGGTTCGACGTGCTGGCCATCGACGCCTTCAGCGGCGACGCCGTGCCGGTGCACCTGCTGACGCGCGAGGCGTTCCGCCTCTATGCCCGTCACC
>JACDAO010000216.1 GCA_013695405.1 Acidobacteriota bacterium
CCAGCCGGTTGTACCGGAACAACCGGAACAACACGTTCACCGACATCACCGCCGCCTCCGGTCTCGAGCATTCCGGGTGGGCATCGTCGGTCGCGGTCGCCGACTACGATGCTGATGGCGACGAGGATCTGTTCGTCACCAACTGGGGGCAGAATGCCCTGTACCAAAACGACGGGACCGGGCGGTTCCGGGACGTCGCGGCGCAGGCAGGGCTGCGCGACCACGCCACGCGATGGGGCGCGGGCGCGACGTTCATCGACCACGACCGGGACGGCGATCTCGACCTCTTCGTCTCCAATTACCTGGTGTTCGACCGTGCCCGGGCGGGCACGCCCGGTGCAAGCGAGGTCTGCCGCTGGAAGGGCGTGCCGGTCAACTGCGGACCTCGCGGCCTGCCGTTCGGCGTCAGCTCTTTCTACCGGAACGAGGGGAACGGCACGTTCGTGGATGTCAGCGAGTCGGTCGGGGTCCGGAAGGCGACCGGGGTGTACGGCATGACGGCCGTCGCGGCAGACCTGGACGGAGACGGCTGGCAGGATCTGTACGTTGCCGGAGACAGCACGCCGAGCCTGCTGTTCCACAACAAGCGCAACGGGACCTTCGTCGAGGAGGGGCTCGTTCGCGGCGCCGCGCTGTCCGATAATGGGCTCGAGCAGGCCGGGATGGGGGTTGCCATCGGCGACTACGATCGGGATGGCGATCTCGACCTGTTCAAGACGCATTTCGCGGACGACACCAACGTGCTCTATCGCAACGAGGGCGCCGGCCAGTTTGCGGACGTGACCGTGCCCGCCGGACTGGGTGTCGAGACCCGGTTCGTCGGGTGGGGCGCGGCTATGGCGGATCTCGATCACGATGGCCTGCCCGACATCTTCTATGTTACGGGGAACGTCTACCCGGAGGTCGCGCGGGCGTTGCCGGCGTATCCGTTCCGCACCCCGCGCGTGGTGTTCCGGAACCTGGGCGACGGGAGATTCGAGGAGCTACTCGAGGGCGCGGGGCCCGCGGTCGGCGCCGCCCACGCCAGTCGTGGCGCGGCGTTCGGCGACATCGACAACGACGGCGACATTGATGCGCTGATCGTGAATTTGAACGAGCCGCCCTCCCTGGCACGCAACGATCTGAAGACAGTGCGGCACTGGTTGACGATTGTGCTCGCCGGCCCGCGAGGGGCCGCGGCCCCGATAGGTGCGCGGGTAACGGTCGAGACACCCGGCGCGCGCGAAGTGCAGGAAGTAACCAGCCAGGGAAGCTTCTACTCCGCGAGCGACAAGCGTTTGCACTACGGCCTCGGGACGGCTGCGTCTGCGACGGTCCACATCCGCTGGCCGAGCGGACATGTCGAGAAGCTCGATGCGGTGGCCGCGGATCAATTCGTCGTGGTGCGGGAGGGGAAGGGTATCGTGGAGCGCCGGGGCGCCGGCTGGGTGCGCAGGCGCAGCTCGTGAGCGGGCGCAATCTCCGCGCGGCTATCGGCGCTTGCCTGCTGGTGTTCTGGGCCGTGTCGCTCGACGCTCAAGGTGCTTCCACTGATGCCGACCGCGCAGCCATCGGACCCCTGATCAAGCAGGGGGATTACGCCCGCGCGCTGGGGGCGATTGAGGCGGCAATCGCGCGCGCACCAGCAGATGCGCGACTGTGGACGCTGAAGGGACTGGCCTTGACGGGCATGCAGCGGTCAGACGAGGCGCTTGCGGCGTACCACAAGGCACTTGCTCTGGAGCCGCGTTCAATGGCGCCGCTGCAGGGCGCCGCCGAGATCGAGTATCGGACGCGCCGACCCGAGGCCAGGCAGACCGTCGAGCGCATCGTGGCCATCGATCCCGACAACCGCGTGGCCCACGCCATGCTGGGTGCGCTCGCGTTCGAGCGTCGGGACTGCGAGGGCGCGGTGGCGGCCTTCGAGCGCAGCGGACCGGCGCTCGATCGCAACGGCGAGGCGCTCGATCAGTTCGCGCACTGTTTCTACGTCGTCGGCCGGTATCTCGACGCCGCCTCGACGTTCGACCGCCGGCAGCGGCTGGATCCGGGCGATCCCGGGCCGCGGATCAAGGCTGCGCTCGCCCTCCACGCGGCCGGACGATTCACCGACGCGCTGACCCGGGTTGAGCCGCTGGCCACCGCGTCCGGTGCCGACCCGTCCGTGATCGATCTCGCCGCTGACCTGTACGACAGCCTCGAGCGGGTGTCCGAGGCCATCGGCCTCCTGCGCGGCGCCATTGCGCGCACACCCGCTCAGGAGTCGCACTACGTGACGCTCGGTTCCATCTGCCTGAAGCGTGAGTCGTACGATCTTGCGCGCGAGATCATCGACGTGGGACTCCGGCACCTGCCGCGTTCTGCGGTGCTGCACACCATGCGCGGTGTCGTCCACGCACAGCTCGGCGACTTCGCGCGGGCGGGCGAGGACTTCGACTCAGCGAGCCGCCTGCAGCCGGATCGGCCGCTCGGCGCCGTGGGACGCAGCTTGGCCCTCCAGCAGACGGGCCAGCTGGACGAGTCGATAGGCGTTCTGCGGCGTGAGGCGGCGAGTCATCCAGACGACGCGCCGACGCTGTTCCTGCTCGCCCAGGCGCTGATCCGGAGGGGCGTTGCGCCAGGTGCTCCAGCCGCACGCGAAGCGGAAGCCGCGCTTGTTCGTGCGGTGGAGGTGGCGCCGAACTTCGGCCAGGCGCACGCCGAGCTCGGAAAGCTCTACCTGAAGATCGGCGAGCCCGCCCGTGCGGTCACGCACCTCCGGAGGGCTCTCGCGCTGACGCCGTCTGATCGGACGGCCACCTACTCGCTGCTGCAGGCGCTGCGACAGGCGGGCCTGGACGAGGAGACGCCCGCGGTGGCGGCACGCCTGCGCGAGCTGATGGCGCAGGAACGAGACGACGAGATCAGACAGAACCGGTTGCGTCTGCTGAAGCCCGAGGACGGGCGATAGCCGGCCCGAATGTCGGGCGGCGTCAGCTTTCTCTCGGTTCGTCTGAGGGGCTTACGAGTCCGTAGTCTTCCTTGCGGTGGCCGAGCGAGGTGGACCACTGTCGCCCGCCGTCGAACTCCTGATACTCGCTCGTCCCGCGCGTGCGCCGCCGCTGCTCGCCGTGGCGGGCGACGCGCAGGTCGACTTGGATGCATCGGCTCTCTGAGGG
>JACDAO010000228.1 GCA_013695405.1 Acidobacteriota bacterium
GCCTTCCACCTCGAGCTTCAGCTCGGGGTTGTCCTGCAGGGCCTTGATGGCCTCGTCGAGGATGCGCGTCGCTTCAGGCCGCAGCGTGTAGCGGTCGAAGTCGAAGTGCACGTCCTCGAAGGTGTAGTCCTTGATCGCCGGGCGGACGACCTGGATCGTGACCGTGTCGGTGACCGTCCCGCCCTTGCCGTCCGAGACGGTGACGGTGGTCGGCACCGGACCTTCCTGGTTCGGCGCCGTCCACAGCGACTCACGGTCGCCGGGGTTGGCGAACGTTCCGGCCGGGGCGGTCCACTTGTATGACAGCGTATCGCCGTCGGGGTCGCTGGCGTCCGCGGTGACGGTCGAGCTCTTGCCGACTTCCACCGTGCACGGGTTGCAGCGGGCCTTGACCGTCGGCGGACGGTTTTCCTGTACGGGCGGCGGTGGTGGCGGCGGGGGCGGCGGGGGCGCCGTGACCGAGGTGGCGATGCCGGGGTGGTAGCCGATCCGGAACTGGACGCCGAGGTTGTCGCCGTTTTCGTCTTCGAAGGTGGAGAAGAAGTCACTGCGCTGGTCGTGCTTGAGCGCGTAGACCACGCCGCCGCCGATGAAGAAGCCGCGCGAGCTGATGTAGGTGGCGCCGATGGCGGCGTCGAGCGGGCTGCGGATCGGCCAGGTGCCGGCGCCGACGCTGTTGTCATTGGCGGTCAGGCCACCGAGCGTGATCTGGTCGTCGAAGTACCTCTCACCGAACAGCTCGGCCGTCAATCGCAGGTTGCTGCGGCTCGGCAGGCCGAGACCGACACCGTAGCGCAGGCCGTTGCTCTGCTCGGTCTGGTCGGCATCGGCGCGAATCGCGGCGCCGACGTAACCTGAGAGATCGGCGCGCTGACCCACTTCCTTGCTCAGGATGTAGTCGACGAAGAAATCCGCCTGCCCCGAGCTGGTGCCCTTGTCGCTGCTGCCGGTGGGAATCTTGACCATTGCCTTGATGGCCATCGCCAGCGGGGCACGCTGCTCGGAGAGCAGGGCCACCTTGCCGCCGACGTACAAGTCGCCGAAGGTCGTGCCCGACCAGCCCTGACGCACGCGCGGGTAGTCGTTGACCGGCCCGCCGGCCGCGTTACCCGGCACGAAGATCGGACGCACGTCGCGGTCAATCCGGGTGACGGTGGACAGTGCCGCGAACAACTCGGCGCGTCCGCCGACGCCGTAGCCGACGGTGACCGGGAAGAAGCCGATGTCGGTGAACCCTTCCTGGCGGTCGAAGTTCGTGTAGTACGCGCTGGCCGACCAGCGACCGGCCGGCAGCACTTCACCGAGCGGCACGAACCACAGACCGGTGTCGCCCTGGAATGTCGTGGTGGCAGGACGTGTCTCGGTGACCATGTCCGCGGGCGGAGGCGCGGTGGCGGGACCGGCGGCCTGCTGCGCGAACCCCGCAGGCGCAGCCATCGCCAGACCGAGTGCGGCGGCGAGACTTACCCTGAAGAGGCGTGTCATGTGCATGTCCTCGAAATCCCTTCGAAACCAACTCAACCCACAAGAATTGCAACGCACCCATACTACGTGCCGATCGTTAGTCCGTCAAACCGTATTAGTAAGCGGATCGCAGCCGTCACGCTTGCCAAAACTGTTATCGCACTCTTACGCGCTTGCAAGAGTGTCGCCAGGCCGACACCGGCGACCCGATCCCTCACTCGCAGGGTACGTCACGCCACGTCGTCAGCCGATGCCGGTTCTGGAGTCCGTCGCTTCTTGAAGATCCAGGCCACGACGATGCTGAAGGCGTACAGACCAATCATCGGCACGGCGACGAGAAACAATGAGACCGGATCGGAACCCGGCGTCACGATCGCGGCGACGACGAAGATGATCAGGACCGCGTACTTGGTGTTGCGGATCATGTAGCGCGGGGTGACCAGGCCGACCCGTGCCAGGAACATGACGAGCGTCGGCATTTCGAACACGGCACCGAGGCCGAGCGCCATCCGGACGTAGAGCGAGAACGTCGGCCCGATCCGCGGCGCGAACTCAACCGTATCAGTGGCGAAGCTGGCAAAAAAAGCCCACGCCGCAGGGAACACCACGTAGTGCGAGAACATCGCGCCGGCGATGAAGAACGTCGTCGACATCGCGACGAACGGAATCGCGAAGCGCTTCTCGTGGGCGTACAGGCCCGGTGCGATGAACGCCCACAGCTGCCAGAGCAGGACCGGCAACGCCAGCATCAGGCCGGCCAGTGCCGCCATCTTCATCTGCAGCAGGAAGCCTTCGGCCGGCTCGGTGAAGATCAACTTGCCCCCGTGCGGGAGCACCGCCTGCAGGGGGTTCATGATGAAGGCGAAGATGTAGTTGATGAAGAAGGCGGCAATGATGAAGCCGCCGATCACCGAGAGGAGTGCCCTGATCAGTCGCTGCCGGAGCTCGTCGAGATGCTCCAGGAACGACATCTTGCCGCCGATACTGCCGTCGTCGTCCTCGTCGGGATCGTCGAGGTGCGGCGGCGGGGGCAGCGCGGGTACCGGCGAGAGGGACATGCGTGCGGAGGCGTCTGACCGGGCTGAACCGTCGACTCAGAGCGTCGCGCCGCGCGGCGTGGTCTCGCCGGGGACCGGGGCGGCATAGGGGTCGTCGTCCGGCACTGCTGCGGGCGACTCGTCGACCACCGGCGCCGGGGCAGGCACGGGCGCCGACGCCGGCGTGGCCACGCGACGGTCCTTCTCCTCTTCGAGGCGGATTTCGTCCTCGAGCGAGTTGCGCAGGTCGGTGGAGGCGCGCTTGAACTCGGCGAGGCTCTTGCCGAGGGACTTGCCCAATTCGGGCAGCTTGCGTGGGCCGAACACGATCAAGGCAATCACAAAGATGATCACCAGTTCCGGCATACCGAGAGAACCGAACATCGGGGGCTCCTGAGGTCCGTGGACGACTGCCGCGAAGAACGCCCCGCGCGGAAGGAACGCCGGCGGATGCGGTCTTCAGGCGCACGGCCCAGCTTCAGCGGGCGTGTCGCAGACCAGACAGTGATTAGGAAGGCGATCGGCGCAGGGTCAATCTTGGCCACCTCCGGGCTGCATGGTACGCTCCCGCTATGCACAAAAGCCGCGCCCTTCCCGCGGTGCTCTTCGCCGTGGCCGTCTCCGCGCTGGTCGGAGGCGTGCTCGGGCGGCAGGCGCAGGCGACTTCCGATCCGCTGACCGACCGGTACCGCACATTCACGGCCGCGCTTGCGGCGGTGGAGCAGGAATACGTCGAGGAGGTCGAGGCCGACCGACTGGTCTACAGCGCCATCACCGGCATGCTGCAGACCCTGGACCCGCATTCCAGCTTTCTCGACCCGCGCGCCTACGCGCAGTTGCGCGAGCGGCAGGAAGGCCGATACTACGGCCTCGGTATCAGCATCGTCCCGGTCGACGGCGACATCACCGTGGTCTCGCTGTTCGAGGGCTCGCCGGCCTACAAGAAGGGCATCCGCCGCGGCGACGTCATCGCGCGCATCGAAGGCACCGACACCAAGGGCTGGACCAGCGAGCAGGCAGTCAAGTCCCTGCGCGGGCCGAAGGGCTCGGAAGTGAAGCTCGGACTCCGGCGGCAGGGCTTTGCGGAGTTGATCGACCTGAGTGTCGCCCGTGACGAGGTCAACATCCCGACCATCAAGGGCGCCTTCATGGTCGACCAGCAGACTGGGTACATCCGCCTCAACGATTTCTCGGAGACCACCGACCGCGACCTCGGCGCGGCGCTCGACGCCCTGGCCTCCAAGGGCATGAGGCGCCTGCTGCTGGACCTGCGCGACAACCCCGGCGGGCCGCTCGATCAGGCGATCAAGGTGTCCGACCGCTTCCTGCCGCAGGGCGACCTGGTGGTCTACACGCGCGGCCGGACCCGCAACTCCGACCAGGACTATCGCGCCGACAACGCCGGCGAGCTGGCCGACGTCCCGGTGGTGGTGCTGGTCAACCGCAACAGCGCCAGCGCCTCGGAGATCGTCTCGGGGGCTCTGCAAGACCACGACCGCGCCCTGGTCGTCGGCGAGAAGACCTTCGGCAAGGCGCTGGTCCAGTCGGTCTACCGAATCAGCGAGGGCGCCGGCCTGGCCCTGACCACGGCTCGCTACTTCACCCCGAGTGGCCGATTGATTCAGCGCCCCTGGGACGGCACCTTCGACGAGTACCTGACGTACTCGCTCCGCGACCAGAAGACCGACGAACCGCGCGACCCGGCCAACCTGAAGTTCACCGACGCCGGCCGGAAGGTCTACGGGGGCGGCGGGATCGAACCGGACAAGTACCTGGCCGGTCCGGTCGAAGGCTTCAATCCCGGCCGCTTCGCGCGTGGGCTGTGGGCCCGGCAGATTTTCGCCGACTTCGCCCAGCTCTACACGGCGGCCGGCGACACCCGGATCGCCGGCGGCAACAACCAGAAGACATTGGCGCGCGGCTTCACGGTGGACGACGCGATGGTGGCCGATTTCCGGGGCTATCTCGTGACTCGCAAGGTCCGCATCGACGACCAGGCGCTGACCGCCGACCTGGAGTTCGTGCGGGCGATGATCCAGCACGACCTCGACCTGGCGCTGTTCGGGGTCGAGGAAGCGCGTCGCAACCTGCTGCGCCGCGACCCGCAAGCGCAGTTCGCGCTGCAGCAGTTCGGCGAAGCGGCGCGCCTGACGCAACTCAAGGCGCCGCAGCCAACCGCGTCCCGCCAGGGCCTGCAGTAGGTCCGTCCGCGCCTGTCGGGGCCCGCCGACCGGTTGGGTCAGCCGTACCGTCCTGTCCACGATCTTGTGGCCGTCGCCAGCTCTTGCCGCTACAGGTAGTTGCTGCTAGACTCCGCCCGTCTCTGCCGCGCCTTCGCAGGTCCTGCGCGCCGCAGCACCCGGTGCCATGCGTCTCAATCGCCTAGAAATCAACGGCTTCAAGAGCTTTCCCGATCGCGCCGACCTGGCCTTCGACCTCGGCGTGACCGCCATCGTCGGGCCCAACGGCTGCGGCAAGAGCAACGTGGTCGATGCCATCACCTGGGTGCTCGGCGAGCAGAGCGCCAAGAGCCTGCGCGGCGAGCGGATGGAGGACGTGATCTTCGCCGGCAGCGACGCGCGCAAGCCGACCCACACCGCCGAAGTGAAGCTCAAGATGAGCGGGGTGATCTCGCGCGCCGGCATGGAACAGCACCCAGTGCGCCGCACCGTCGAGCAGGAACTCGAGGACGCCGTCGCGACGCTGACGGACCTCTCGCTGGCGCGCGACGTCGAGGTCAGTCGTCGCCTGTACCGATCGGGCGAGAGCGAGTACCTCATCGACGGGCACGTCGTCCGCCTGCGTGACGTGCAGGACCTGCTGATGGACGCCGGCATGGGCGTGAAGGGCTACGCGGTGATCGAGCAGGGCAAGATCGGCCAGATCCTGGCCGCCAAGCCAACCGAGCGCCGGCAGCTGATCGAGGAGGCCGCCGGCGTCACCAAGTACAAAGCCCGCCGGCGCCAGGCCGAACTGAAGCTCGAAGCGGCCCAGCAGAACCTGACCCGCGTCGACGACATCGTCTTCGAGCTGGAGAAGCAACGCGGAGCGCTCAAGCGGCAGGCCGCCAAGGCGCGCCGGTACCGGACGCTGCGCGAAGAACTGCGACAGTGGGAGAAGCTGCTGTTCGGCCAGAAGTACCAGGCGCTGCAGGAAGCGATGGCCGTGGCGATGCAGCGTCTTGGCGAGGCACGCGACCGCGAGTCGGGCCTGGCCGCGCGGGTCGGCGAGGTCGAGGCGTCGCTCGAACGGCTGCGCCTCGAGCTGACCGAGGCCGACGCGGCCGCCAACGCCGCCCGCCAGGCTGCCCATGCCAAGGAACTCGAGAGCGGTCGTCGACAGCAACAGCTGGAGTTCGACGTCCAGCAGGTGCAGACCCTGGCCGCGACGCTGCTGGCGATGCAGGACGAGATCGGCCGGCTGCAGGAACGCGTCGGCCCGATGCACGGCGAGCTCGACACGCGGCGTGCCGGCAGCGGACAGGCCGATCGTGAGCGCGACGCCGCGGCCGTGCAGGTCACGGACGAGGATGCTGCGGTGGCCCGCGCCGCCGCGGAGATCGCCGCGCTCGAACATTCCGTCGAGAAAGCCAGGACCGAGCTCTACGCCGGCATGACGCAGGTCAACACCCTGCGCAACGCGATCGAGCGGGCGATCGAGGCGCGCGACCGCATCGCCCAGGAACTTGGCCGACTCGAAGTGGAGAGCGACGACCTGCGCGTCGAGCAGGAGCAGGCGCTGACCGGGCGAGAACGTGCCGCGGACGCCCTGCGCGTGGCGCAGGGGTCGCTCGACCAGGTGCGCAGCAGTCGTGCAGGCAGCGAAGCGGCGCTCGGCACGGCGCGGATCGAGCGCGAGTGGCGCGAGCGAGATCTCCGGACGCGCGAGCGCGAGGCGTCGGGGCTGCAGGCGCGTTTGCGATCGCTCGAGGAACTCGATGCAGCCCGTGCCGAGTACGGCGAAGGCGCCCGGCTCGTGCTCTCGGCGGGCACGCAGGGGCCGTCGCACCTCGGGTCCGTGGCCGACGCACTCGAGGTCGATCGCGAGTACGAGACCGCCGTGGCCGCGTGTCTCGGTGAACTGGTGCAGCACGTGGTCGTGCCCGACTTCGCCTCGGTGGACAGCGGGCTGGCGTTGGTCCGCGACCGCGATGCCGGGCGAGTCGGCTTCCTCGTCGCCGCCGACGTTGCGGCGGTCACGTCGACGTCGACGCCGGGTCCAATGCCCGCCGGAGTCCGTCCGCTGCTGGAGGTCGTGCGCGTCGGCGGGCCTGCCGCCGAGCCGATTCGCAGCATGCTCGCCGAGGCATGGCTGGCTGATTCGCCAGCGGTCGCGCGCGAGGCCGCGCGGCTGCTCGCCGGGCCGGTTGTGACGCCAGCGGGCGACGTCTATCGCGGCGCGCGGCTGGTGTCGGGCGGCGGCAAGGCCGACGCCCGCGAGATCCTGCACACCAAGGTCGAAATCAAGGAACTGCGCGCGCAGGTGGTGCAGGCGCAGCAGGACATCGAGCGCTTGACCAGGGACCTCGCGGTCGCCGACGCCGCGATGGCTCGTATCGCCGAGGCGATCGCCGTATTCGCCGCCGAGCAGGTGACCCACGAGAAGTCGATCGTCGGTTACGAGTTGCAGGTCAACCGCGCCTCCGACGAACGCGACCGCGTGGTGCGTCGAATGGAGCTGATCGACAGCGAACGGCGGCGTGCGCTCCAAGAGCGGGCCACGCTCGAGGCGCGCGAGGCCGAGGCGCGGCGCAGCATCGAGGACCTCGAGGTCGAACAGCAGACGCTCGGCGACGATCTCGCGGCCGCGCAGCGGCGGTTGCTCGATGGCCGTGAGCGGCAGGCCTCGGTCGGGCGGCGGGCCGCCGAGGCGCGCGCCACGCACGCCGCGCTGGTCGAGCGTTCCTCGGCGCTGGCCCAGGACGTGCGCCGTCTCGAGGACGCCTCCGCCGAACTGCGCCAGCGGGTCGCTGCGCGCCGGCACGAGTTCGATGCCTCGGTCACGCGCCGTGGCACGCTCGAGTCGTCCATCACCGCGTTGCGCGCCGCGATCGACGACGATCTGGTCGCGTTCGACGACCTCAGGCGTACGGTGATCGACGCCGACCAGCGGGTTGGGGCGGTACAGGCCGGTTTCGGCGATCACGAAGCCAGTGCCCGCGACGCCCGCAAGAGCCTCGATGACGTGCGCGCCCGTGCGACCTCGTTCGAAATTGCTCGGGCCACCGCCGATGCCGACCTCGGCCACCTCGCCGAGTCGTGCCGCGAGGCCCTCGACCAGAGCCTCGAGGACGTCGCCGCCGCCGTCGCCGAGATGCTCTCGGGCGAACACGCGCTGCCGAGCGCGGCGTCGGTGGCCGCCGCCGAGCGCGCTGGCGCCGACGAGGACGTGGCCGACGGCGCGGTCGAGACTGCCGGGGGCGCTCTCGACGACACCGGCACCAACGACGCGGCGGCGCTCGACGCCCCTGCGCCGGTACTCAGTGCCGAACAGGTGATCACCAGGCTCAAGGCGCGGATTGCCGCGCTCGGCCCCGTCAACATGATGGCGATCGAGCAGTTCGACGAACTCGAACAGCGCCACACCTTCCTGACCGCTCAGAGACAGGATTTGATCGACGCCATCAAGTCGACCGGCGAAGCCATCAGCCGCATCGACAAGACCACCCGCGAACGCTTCCATGAGGCCTTCACCGCGGTCAACGCCCACTTCGAGGTGATGTTCACGACGTTGTTCGGCGGTGGCCGGGCCGGCCTGATCCTGCTCGACCAGGACGATGCCCTCGAAAGCGGCATCGACATCGTCGCGCAGCCGCCGGGCAAGCGCCTCCAGAACGTGCAGTTGCTGTCTGGCGGCGAAAAGGCGCTGACGGCGATGTCGCTGATGTTCGGCATCTTCAAGTACCGGCCAAGCCCGTTCTGTTTGCTCGACGAGATCGACGCGCCGCTCGACGACGCCAACATCGGCCGCTTCGTCGAGATGTTGCGCGGCATGCAGGAGCACACCCAGTTCGTGCTGATCACCCACCACCGAAAGACCATGGAGATCGCCGATCGACTGTACGGCGTGAC
>JACDAO010000211.1 GCA_013695405.1 Acidobacteriota bacterium
CGTTGAGCGGCGTGCCGCTCTGGAGGGTCGAGATACCAGCAATCTGCCAGCCGCCGAGCACCCCGCGCAGGAGCAGGTTGGTCGACTCGCGGAAGAACGGCAGGTCCCACACGTAGCTCACGACGAGGCGGTGCGGCACGTCCCAGTTGGCTGGGCCGTAGTCGCTCCAGATGTCGTAGTTGTTGACGATCTGCCCTCCGCCGTTCGAGTGCGTGGCCATGTCGCGCGTCTTCGAAAAGGTGTAATGCGCGTTGAGAAGAAATCCGTTGGTCATGCGACGGCGGGCGATGAGGCTGACCGCGTCGTAGTTGGCGATCAGGTCGTTCTGGATCGTGCGGATCAAGCGGAACCGCTGGTTCGGCCGGCGCGGGTCGATGGCGCCGGGCCCGGGGAGGGGCGTGTTGTTGAAGAAGCTGCGATCCAGATTCTTGGTACGCGAGGCCAGGTACTGCACCTCGACGACCGAGCTGCCGAAGATCTCGCGCTGCAGGTCGACGCTCCACTGGTTCTTGCGCGCATTGGGCAGGTTCCGGTTGGGCGTGATCATGTTCGGCGGGCCGCCGGGCCCGACGACACCGAACGGCTGCTCGAAGGACAGCGTCGGGCTCACCGGGTTGTTGTTGAAGGTGAACTCGGCGGCGATCGGCGGGTTGTTCGTCAGGAACGTGAACGAGTTCATCTGGTTGGGGTTGTAGTAAATGCCCCAGCCGGCGCGCAGCACCGTCTTTTCGGTGAGGCGGTAGGTCGCCCCGAGGCGCGGCCCCCAGTCCTTCGTGTTCGGCTCGTGGAACTCGAAGCCCACCGCCGGGAACGAGGTCGGGATGATCTGCGTCTGCGTGACGTCGAGCATCGAGGCCAGGCCCTCGTAGGTCTGCACCGGGGTGTTGCGCTCGTAGCGGAGCCCGAGGCTCAGCGTCATGTTGCGCGTGGCCTGCCAGACGTCGTTGATGAAGAACCCGTTGCGCCACTGGCCGACGTGGCCCTGCACTTGGTTTACCGGGGTGCCCACCGTGCGGGGCACGCCGACCATGAAATCGGCCATCGAGTAACCGGTCATCTCGTTGGTGAAGTTGAACGCGCCGCGCGGGCTGTTGGCGGCGCGTCGGCCCGTGGCCATCTTGCGGAGGTCGAAGCCGGTGCGGATGTTGTGGGTGCCCTTGGTCCACGAGAGCACGTTGGACATCTGGAAGGTGTTGTCGAACTGGTACCAGTTCGTCCCGCCGTTTCCCAGGCCCGAGAACGCGGTCAGGCCGATGCTGGGGATGCCCGGGTTGTCGAAGCGCACGTCGCCGTCGAACCCGGGGATGCCGAGTTCGGACCCGGCCGTCGAGTTGCCGTCGAGAGTGAAGTTGTTGAGCGAGTCGAAATCGATACGGTGGTAGCCGATACGGAAGTCGTTGAGCAGCGTCGGCGAGATCGTCTGCTGATACGACCCCAGCGTGTTCTTGTTCAGGCGCGGTTGAAAGAGCCCGCCGGTCGGGCTGAGCGCGCCGAAGCCGTCGAAGGCATCGACCCAGTTGTACCGCACGTAGACCCGTGCGGCGTTGCCGATGTTCTGGTCGACCCGCGCCAGGATTTGGTCGTTGTTGCTCTCGGTCAGCGCAGGTCCCTGGTAGTTGTTGGCCGTACCCGGCAGGTTCGGCACCGGGAAGTACTGCAGCAACCGGAGGGCCTGCGGCGAGAGCTGCGACAGCGGAATCTGGTTGCCGGGGTACGGCACCTTCGTGTAGGGGTTGACGATCTGGGTCGAGATCTCGCCGAAGTCGCCGCGGCGCATGCGCTCGGTCGGCATCGACCCAATCGGACTAATCGTGCGCTCGGAACGCAGCCCCTCGTACGCCGCCATGAAAAACGTCTTGTTGGCGCCGTTGTAGAGGCCCGGAATCATCACCGGGCCATCGAACTGCATGCCGAACTGGTTGCTCCGCTTGGGCGGCTCCGGCAGATTCGGGTTGTCGAAGAAGCCGCGGCTCTCGAGCGAGTCGTCCTGGAAATACTCGAACAACGCGCCGTGGAAGGCGTTGGTTCCCGACTTGGTGACGACGTTGACGTGCACGCCGAGGTACGACCCGTACTCGGCCGAGGTGCTGCCGGTCTGCACCTGCACCTCGGTGACCGCGTCGGCCATCGGGCGCATGCTGGTCATCGCAAGCAGGTTCGACGTGGCATTGATGCCATCGAGCGTCAGGCTGTTCTGGATCTCGCGCTGCCCGGCACCGCGGAACGACAGGCCGATGTCGGTCGTGTTCCCGCGCAGCACGCCGGGGGTCGTCGCGGCCATCTGCCACACGTTGCGGCCGCTCGCCGGCAGGTCGGTGACGGCCCGCGCCTCGACGGTCTGCGACACGGCGGCGCGGTCGGTGGCCAGCGTGGTGTTGGCGGCTTCGACGATGATTGTCTCGGCCAGGTCGCCGACGGTCAGCACCGCGTCCTGCCGCACCACCTGGTTGCCGCCGACCTCGATGTTGGTGGCCTTGAACGTCTGGAACCCCTGCAGGCTGATGGTGATCTCGTAGCGCCCGAGTGGCACGGCGTTGAACTGGTAGACGCCGGACTCGTTGGTGACGCCGGTGTGTGTCGCTTGGGTGCCGGTGTTGACGGCTGTGACCGTGGCGCCCGGCAGCACGCCGCCCCCGCTGTCGGTGACGGTGCCGACCAGGCCGGTCTGGGAGGCGAGCTGCGCCGCGACGTTGCTCGCGATACACAGGCAGAACATGGCTGACAACAGGAGTCGCAACACGATTCCTCCCCTCGGCTGGTACGCGGCGGCGCCGGTTCTCGGTCTGCCCCGCGCACGATGGTCTTGACGGCTCACCCCGATGGCACGGCCGCTCACCGTCACGATGAAGAGGTCGATGGCCAATCAGATTTGGTGAGCGGCATGGTACTCAAGACGGCTGTGTTACGCCACTCCCGCGCGCGACATGGGGTCACGAAGCCTTGCGAAGGGCCCGCGCCAGGCCGCGCCAGCACAGGTCGAGCGGCACCGCCAGTTCGAGTCGATGCAGGTCGTCGGCGGTCATCTGCTGGAGGAAGGCCCGTCTGGCGTCGTCGACGAACCGTCGCTCGCGGTCGTCGTCGGACAGCGACGCATTCCAGACCAGACGCCGGGCCGCCTCGTGCATCAGGTGCAGCCGGTCGACCAGCGTGGCGCAGTGCGCGGCCACGTCGGTGACCGGCCCGAAGTGGGTCAGGAACAGCGCCGACGGCTGCCAGTCGAGAATGCGCGCCAGGCTGCGCTCCCAGAGATCTAGATCGATGTCGGGCGGGGGCGTCGGGGGCATCACCGTGGTCATGCCGGTGGTGCGACAGCCGGCTACGTCGCCGACCAAGGCGATCCGCGACGCGCGATCGAGGTAGCTGACGTGATGCTGGGCATGCCCCGGCGTGTACATGACCTCGAGGTCGTGGCCGGCGACACGCAGGAGCTCGCCGCCCTCGAGCACCGTCACCGCCCCGGCTGGCACCGGGGCGAACTCGCCCCACAGCGACTCCATCTGGTCGCCATAGAGCTGGGTGGCGCTGGCGATCAGGCGCTCCGGCGCGGTGAGGTGGCGGGCGCCGCGTTCGTGCACGAAGACCCGGCAACCGGGCCGACGCCGCACGATGGTGCCGGCCGCGCCGGCGTGGTCGAGGTGGATGTGGGTGAGCAGCACGGCCTCCACATCGTCCAGGGCCAGGCCTCCTGCGGCGAGGTCAGCTTCCAGGGCCGGCAGGTCGCTGGCCGGGCCGGGGTCGATCAGGGCAATGCCTGACGCGCCCTCCAGAACGGCCGTGGCAATCACGCCGGGCACACCGCGGAATCGGCCGTCGGCATAGCGGAGGCCATGCGCCAGCACCTGCATGCGCGGAGTATGACTCAGGCATCGGGCAATCCAGGCATCAGGCATTGGGCATCGGGCATGGGCCAACCCGGGCGTTCGTCCGGTTTCCGTCCGCGCACGGGGCGCGGCGCGTCCGTATACTGGAGGGCGTGGAGACGAGGGCGATCCGGACGAGGGGTCCAGGCGGTGCCGGAAGGCCGGATGTGACGCGTCGATGACCGACACGCACCGCCAGACGGGCGATCTCGTCCTGGAGCGTACCGAGAAGCAGACCAAGGAGCCGGCTCGCTTCAGGGTGCTGCTGATCAACGACGACTACACCACCATGGACTTCGTGATCGAAGTGCTCGAGACGGTGTTCCACAAGACGCCGGCCGAGGCCTTCCGCATCATGATGCAGGTGCACACGCAAGGTAAGGGGCTGTGCGGCGTGTACACCTTCGAAGTGGCCGAGACCAAGGTCGAGGCCGTGCACGATCTCGCCAGGCAGAACGGCTTCCCCCTGCGCGCGAGCCTGGAAGAGGAATAGGACCCGTCATGTTCAGTGCTTCGGTCGAGCTGCTGCTGGGTGTCGCGTATCGCGAGGCCACGTCGCGCCGTCACACGCACCTCACCCTCGAGCATCTTCTCTACGTGCTGGCGCACGACACGGAAGCCGAGCGGACCCTGGCTGCCTGCGGGGCCGATCTGCCCAAGTTGCGTCAGGAACTCGACCGTTTCCTGCAGCAGAACATCGAACAGTTCCCGCGCGGTGCCCAGAAGGAGCCGGAGCAGACGCTGGCGTTCCGGCGCGCCCTGCAGACCGCCGTGCTGCACGTGCAGAGTGCCGGCAAGAGTGAGGTCCAGGCGGGGGACCTGCTGGCGGCGCTGCTGCAGCAGAACCGTTCGTACGCCGCCCAGCTACTCGAGGGCCAGGGCGTCAGCCGCCTGGACGTCCTGAACTACATCAGCCACGGCATCTCCAAGGTGCCGGCGGCCGACGAGCCAGGCGAGGACAGCCGTCCGGCCGCCGCCGGGCAGGGCGAAGAAGGCTCGTCGACCTCGCGCACGCCGCTGGACGCCTACGCCATCAACCTGACCGCGAAAGCGAAGGCCGGCTCGCTCGATCCGCTGGTCGGGCGGATGATCGAAGTGCAGCGGACGATGGAGATCCTGTGCCGCCGGCGCAAGAACAACCCGATGTTCGTCGGTGAGCCCGGCGTCGGCAAGACGGCACTGGCCGAGGGCCTGGCGCAGCGCCTGCTCCAGGACGACGTGCCGATGGTGCTCAAGGACGCCGAGGTCTACTCGCTCGACGCCACCGCGCTGCTGGCCGGCACGCGCTTTCGCGGCGACTTCGAGGAGCGTTTCAAGGCCGTGGTCAGCGCCCTGTCCAAGCGCCCCAAGCCGATCCTGTTCATCGACGAGATGCACAGCACGGTCGGCGCCGGCGCCACCACCGGCGGCACGATGGACCTCGCGACGCTGATCAAGCCGGTGCTCAGCGCCGGTGACATCCGGGTGATCGGCGCCACCACCTTCGAGGAGTTCAAGCAGGTCGAGAAGGACCGGGCGTTGGCGCGCCGCCTGCAGAAGGTGATCATCGAGGAGCCGACGGTTGACGAGACCGTGACCATCCTCAAGGGGCTGCGCAGCCGGTACGAGGACCACCACCACGTCACCTACACGGACGCGGCCATCGAGACCGCGGCCAAGCTGGCCGGGCGGCACCTGCGCGACTACCGGCTGCCCGACAGCGCGATCGACGTGCTGGACGAGGCTGGCGCGATGCTGCGCCTGCAGGTCGCGCCGACTGCCGGGGAGCAGGCCGCCCACGACGCGGCAGCGGCCGCCCAGCCGGGTGCCGAGGTGGCCGCCCCGCCGCGGCAGATGGTCGATGTCGCCGAGATCGAGCGTGTCATCGCGCGGATGGCCCGGATCCCCGACAAACAGGCCCACGCCTCGGACAAGGAGCGCCTGCGCACGCTCGAAGAGCAGCTGATGCGGGTGGTGTTCGGCCAGGACGACGCCGTCAAGGCGGTAGCTCGGGCGATCAAGCGCGCCCGCGCCGGTCTGGGCCAGCCCGATAAGCCCGCCGGCTGCTTCCTGTTCACCGGTCCGACCGGCGTCGGCAAGACTGAACTGGCCAAGCAGCTGGCAATCCATCTGGGCAACGAGTTCGTGCGCTTCGACATGTCGGAGTACATGGAGAAGCACGCGGTGGCCCGGCTGATCGGCGCGCCGCCGGGCTACGTCGGCTTCGAACAAGGCGGAATGCTGGTCGACGCGATTCGCAAGGATCCGTATGCCGTCCTCCTGCTCGACGAGATCGAGAAGGCGCACCCCGACATCTACAACATCCTGTTGCAGGTGATGGACCACGCCACGCTGACCGACAACACCGGTCGCAAGGCCGACTTCCGACAGGTCATCCTGATCATGACGTCCAACGCCGGATCGCGGGAGATGAGTCAGGCACTGGTCGGCTTCGGCGGCCTGGCCGGTGGCAAGGGCGCCGCCAGCCGCGCCAAGCAGGCGCTCGAGCGGATCTTCAGCCCGGAGTTCCGCAATCGCCTCGATGCGATCGTCAGCTTCGGAACCTTGACCCCACAGGTGGTCGAGACCATCGTCGAGAAGTTCGTGCTGCAGCTCGAGGCGCAACTGGCCGAGCGCCGGGTGGCGATCGCCCTCGAGCCGGAAGCGCGGGCCTGGCTCGCCGAGAAGGGCTACGACGCGGTCTACGGCGCGCGCCCACTGGCCCGCGTCATTCAGTCCGAAGTGCGCGACACGCTGACCGACGAGATCCTGTTCGGCCGCCTTGAACACGGCGGCACGGTCCGAATCGGCCTGAAGGACGGCGCGTTGACCTTCGACATCGAGAGCTCGCCGGCCCCGGCGCCGCCGACACCGCCGACCACCGTGGACGCATAACCCTCACGCAGGCGTGACGGGCGAACCCCTTACGTAGGCGTGACGCGTAACCCCTCACGTAGGCGGCGGACTCGTCCGCCGCATTCTTGACCTTGTGAATCGTGGTGCCCATGAGCGAACAGGAACCCGTGAAGGTCGTCGACAAGCGGTGGTGGGCGCGCACCGAGCCGGGCGAGCCGGGCGAGGCCCAGGCGTTCGACAAGCCGACGTACGTTCAGGAACTCGAGCAGCGGATTGCCGAGAAGGACGAGACGCTGCAGCAGTACATCACCCAGGTCAAGCAGGCGCAGCGTGAGTTCGAGGAGATGCGGGCAAGGGTCCGCAAGGACGCGGCGCGTGACGCGGAACAGGCGCGGCGCTCGGTCTTCGCCGACCTGCTGGACGTGGTCGACAACCTCGACCGCGCTCTCGCGGCGGCGCACGGTGCCGGCGACGCCGACAGCCTTGCGCACGGCGTCGAACTGGTGCGCCAGCAGTTCCTGCACAAGTTCGCCGGTTATGGCATCACTCGCCTCGAGCCACTGGGCCAACCGTTCGATCCGCTGCGCCACGAGGCCGTGACGATCGTGCCGGCCACCGAGCAGTACCCTGATGGCATCGTCGCCGGGGTGGCCGCGCCTGGCTACCTGATTGGCGACGACGTACTGCGTCCAGCGACCGTCGCCGTCGCCGGCGACCGGTAGCCAGTCGCCGCCACTCACCCGGCAAGACGTGACGCCGCTGGCGCCTACCAGAACTTGCGCGAGATGTTGAAGCCGATGTACCAGTCGTCGCGTGCGGTGCCGCCGCGCGCGATCTGCGCCATCGTGGTGCCGAAGCCGTTGGAGAAGTTCAGCTGGAAAGCATGGCCGCCGGCCCGCTTTTCGACGCCGAAGCTCACGTGCGTCGCGCCCGGATCGTAGCCGGACACCCGCGGTGCCGCCTCGGCGACCAGGTAGACCGTTGGCCGCACCCGCACCCTGGCCCCGACGCCGATGATCACCGTGTCGTTGTCGTCGGTCAGCTCGCCTGGCAGCGCGTTGGTGTTGTTGACCCAAATCGGCTCGACATACAGCGCGCCGACGCGCCCGATCTCGTGCGAGAGCACCACCCCGATCCCCGGCGAGTAGCTGTCCCTGAAGTTGTTGGTGCCGTCGGCGGTCAGCATCAGCGCGATGCCGAGCGGGAAGCTGTCGCTCTGGGCCTTGATCTCCTGCTGGCCGAAGAACTGGATGGTCCGATCACTGGTGCGGTGGATGCCGACCTGCGAGCCCCGCCGGATGCCGTATCGCAGCTCGAGCCCAATCAGCCCGCCGGCGTCCAGTCCGAACAGATCGGATGCGAGGTTGCCAAACGAGCCCTGCCCCAGCGGCCTGGCGAACCGGTGCGTGATCCGCATCGCCAACTTGCCCTGTGGCATGCGCAGCGTCGTCGGCAGTGCGGCCAGCGTGAAGTCAGGCTGCGCCGGGTTGACGTCGAGGTCCGGGTCGTCCTCCTCGACCGGTGCCGCAGGCGCCGGCTGGCTGGCGTCGTCGGCAGCGGCCGGCTCGGGCGAGTTGGCGGTGGGTGGCGGGTCGGTGACGGGCGTCTGCGCCAGCGTCGGGGTGACCGCGATCGTCAGCAGCACGAGGGTTGCTGCAAGTCCTGTCGTCCTGATCATGAGTGCCTCAATTGTTGGCCGCGCCCTGCGCGATCCAGCGCCGGATGATCAGCATCTGGCCGTCGGTGAGGAACGGACCAGTGGTCCGCGGCATCCGGGCGCCGACGATGTCGCTGCGCCCTTCGAGCTTGTGCACGAGATAACTGTTGTCCGGATCGCCGGGGATGACCAGCACCGCGCCCGGCTTCTGCCGACTCGCTACGCCGACCAGGCTGCGGTAGGCGTCGTCCGGCAGCAGGGACAAGCCGGCGGCCGGCACCCGGCCCGCCGAACTGTGACACTGCGTGCAGGCGCTCCGGCCCGAGTCGTCGGTGGCCTGGAAAATTAGCTGCTGGATGCTGGAGAAGGTTGGCTCGAGGCCGGGACTGGGGCCGGCGACGTCGCGCAGCTTCTCGTCACAGCCGCCCGCCAGCGACAGCAGCAGCACGCTGCCCGCGACCGAGATCCATCGCGACGGCGCGCGAGTCATGGCGCCACCGCCGTGACCACCAGCGTGCCGCGCATGTCGTCGTGCCCGCGGCCGCAGTCTTCGGTACACAGGATCGGGAACGTGCCCGCCTCGCTGGCGACGAACTCGATGTCGACGGGCGTCCCGCCACGCGGCACCTCGGCGTTGACCTTGAACTTCTTGATGCCGAAGCCGTGGACGCGATCGGCCGACCGCACGCGTAACGTCACGCGCTCACCTTGCCGCACCTCGATCGTGGACGGCTCGAACTCGTACCGGCTGGCGGTGACCTCGATGACGCGGGATTGGGACAAGGCCTGGGCCTGGGCGAGCAGCGCACCATTCGCCAGCGAAAGAGTGAGGAGCATCGCAGCACCGTCGCAGACAGTCTTTGACAAGGGCGTTCCTTCCGTGATGGACGTCATCAGCGGAATGGTAGCCGAGCGGCATGGCGAACAGCGGGTTGTCGGCGACGTAGAGACGACGGGAGAACGCCCCGAAGGTCGGCGGGATGCCATCGCGTACGCCTCTGGTCGCTCGAACTGCGTGGTGCGGAATTCACCGAGCACGACCAGGCGCTGTGTGATCGTGAATGCGCCGGCGAGCGACAGTCGCACCGTGCGCACGGTGCTGTGGCCGTAGTCCGAGTAGTTGAACCAGCCTTCGCGTTCGGCGTCCTGGGTCGACATGGAGGCGCTGGCCTCGCCCGATACGTGGATTCGGTCGCGCAGGCGCAGATCCTGATCGTCGACCCCCTCCTGCGCGTGGCATGGCCGCGGCGACGACGCCAGCAGCACGAGCAGCGCCAGGAGCCGTCGCATGGCCTGAGAGCATACGCTGCCGCCGGGCGCGCCAGGCGCGCATGGTCCCAGCGGTGTGCCCGGGTTGCCAGCCGGGGTGGTATGGTCTCGGCC
>JACDAO010000265.1 GCA_013695405.1 Acidobacteriota bacterium
GTGGATGTCCGCGTGACGGATCGTTTTGGCGTGCAGGCGGCGGCGAGCCTGCCAGACGTCACACGGTCCGCGGTGGTCCGGATGGGCGGGGCCGAGACGCGCTTCAGCGAGTCCCCGTCTAGGAGAACGGCGACGGCCTGCGGACCGGCCTGTCGGCAGAGACCAATGCCGGCGTCGCCCGCGAACTCGGGCACCATCGCGTCACCGGCCTGGCGAGGATCGGCTGGTTGCCTCGTCAGCAGGACGGCTTCGGTGGCACGCGGGTCCTGGTCGGCGGCGGCAACTGGTGGTACCTCACCCCCTCGCGTCGGCGTGCTGCTCGGCAAGGGGATCAACGTCCAGGCCGAGGTCAAGGTGCCGTTCTAGCGGGCCTTGTGGAACACGCAACTGGACTCGCCGGCGATCCTCCAGGTCGGGATCAGCCGGGCGTTCTGAAAGGACCGGGACATGCTGGCAAGGATCGTGACACTCATGGGTATTGAGTCTGTTGGGGTTTGGCTCGGCAGCGGCACACGACCTCGCTCCGGACGGTCGAGGCGTCGAGCGTGGTGCGCTGCGGGTGTCGGGCATGGCCTGCGGCGCCTGCGCATCGAAAGTCGAAGGAAGCGAAACAGATCGCCGGTGTGCTCGAGGTCAAGGTCAGTCAGCCGACGGGACGCGCCGACATCACGTTCGACCCCGGGAAGACCTCGATCGAAGCGATCATGAAAGCCATCAACCACAAGACGCCGTTCACGGCGGAGTTGCCGCCGAAGAAGTAAGCGCTGTCGCGTCGGTCTGCAGCGCGCTCACGCTGGAGAGCACCCGTCCCGGGCCGCGGGCCGAACCGCACCGGTACTTCCGCCGCCTCCTCGCATCCCTTTCGAGGTAGAGGTCTGGCCAGGGGCGCCGCGCACATCTCACATGCCCGAATCGACGCCACTGCTGCGGCACCCCTCGGATCCTGCGGACGCCGGGATCGCGCTCAGACATCGTGCTCCCGGTGGCCGTCCGGCAGCAGCATCAATGACGAGGTCACGTTAGCGAGAGAGCTGGTACCTCCGGGTGGAGTCGGCAGTCGCCAGCACACCGCTCACGCGGTACGCAGTGTGAAACTGAACGCGGCACCGGCGTCTGGTTCACTGCGAACGCTGAGCGGAGCGTCGTGCAAATCGAGGATCCGCTTGGCAATCGCCAGTCCCAGTCCGGCGCCATCCGCAGCCGCGACGCCGGCGCCGCCGCCGGCACGGTAGAAGCGCTCGAAGATGTGCGGCAGTTCCACGGCCGGAATCCCCGGCCCGGTGTCGGACACCTGCACCAGCACGCCGTCAGCGTCGGGATGGCAGAGCAGCGACACGATGCCGCCTTCCGGCGTATGACGTACGGCGTTCTCGATCAGGTTGACGAGGACACGCTCGATCAGGCGAAGGTCGGCGGCGACCATTGGCAGCGTCGGGCTCAGCACACCTTTCAGCTCGACACGCCGGCTCGCCGCGAGCAACTCGAACCGCTGCAGCACGTCCTGTCCCAGCTCGCACAGCGAGAACGGCTCGGCGTGGAGCTCGACCTCGCACGCGTCCAGTTTCGCGAGTTCGAACAACTCGGTGACCATCGTGCTGAGACCTTTGCTGTGCTTGAGGGCCACCTCCAGGTATCGCGTCCGATCCTGCGGCGTCAGGGTTGGCTCCTTCAAGAGCAGCGTTTCCAGGTACCCATGCACTGAGGCCATCGGTGTGCGCAGGTCGTGCGAGACGTTTGCGACCAGGTCACGTCGCATGCGATCGACGTCCCGAAGCGTGTCAATCTGCTCGACGATCCGCCGGCTCATCGCGCGGAACGTGAGACCGAGCTCGTCAATCTCATCGCCCGGCGGGTCGTACCGAGCCGGCGCCGGGGCCTGCGAAAATCCACTCTCGCGGAACGTTTCCATCTCTTGCGCCAGCCGTGTCACCCGCCTGGTCACCCAGTGCACGATCAGCAGCGTCGCGGCCAGGCCGACCGCAATCAGTGCCCCGACACCCCATGCGCTGGCACGCAGTGTCCGGCTCTGGCCGACCAGCCGCAGGGCCGAGTTGTAGTCCTCACCGACCAGAATCACATAGAGGTACCCGTCGAGCGGCGCATCGGGGGGCACCGGCTGTCCTCCACGTGCCCGCTTCAGCGCCGTCACCGAGAACACCGTGGAGCCCGTCTGATGCCGGGGATCGTCTCCGTAAATTGGCAGCGTCTGCCCGTTCAGGAAGGCCCTCACCGGCTCGATGCTGACCTGCGTGCGCTTGACGACGCCGGGGGCTGCGGAGTACGCGAGGATGCGCCCGTCGCGATCGAGCAAGTAGATCTCGATGTTGCGGTTGATGGCCATCAACGTGCGGAATGTTTCCGCCGCGGCCTGCTTGTTGATCCGGCCGTCTTTGAAAAGGATCCGTTCGGCGGCCAGGTGCCCTGCGAGATTGACGTTGAGCTTCTGATTGACTTCGTGAAGGTACAGCTGGCTGGTCCGAAGCACCCAGGCGGTATGGATCAGCCCCAGTAACAGGAACAGGCCGAACAGCACCGTCGACAGCCTGCCATAGAGGGTGCGGGCCAGCGATCGCTTGTCGGGAGGAGGCGCGGCAACCGCCTCGGCCGTCTCGTCAGCCAACCCGCACGTCCCGGAACTTGTAGCCCACGCCCCAGACCGTCAGCAACAATCTCGGCTCGCTCGCGTGGCGCTCGATTTTCGCCCGCAGCCTGTTGATGTGCGAGTTCACGGTGTGACCATACCCGTCGTGCGAGTACCCCCACACCAGATCGAGCAGCTGCGATCGGGTATAGACGCGGCCGGGATGTTCCGCAAAACACAACAGCAGATCGAACTCCTTGGCGGTCAGCGAGACGGACGCGCCAGCCAGGGTAACCGCACGACGATCGACGTCGATGACAAGGTCGTCGAGCACCAGCACGACCCCGCGCGACGCGGCGCCACGCCGGGAGTACGTCTCGGCGCGGCGGAAGAAGGCTTTCACGCGCGCGAGGAGTTCCGGAACGCTGAACGGTTTCGCGAGGTAATCGTCGGCACCGAGTTCGAGCCCGAGTACGCGATCGAGTTCGGTGGTCCGCGCAGTCAGCATCAGGATGGGTGTGAAAATGCGTTGCTGCCTGATCTCCTGACAGACCGCGAGGCCGTCGAGGCGTGGCAGCATGATGTCGAGGACGATGGCGTCGTACGGCCGCGCGCCGACCGCGTCGAGGGCCGCGACCCCGTCGATGACGACATCGACGTCACACGGCAGATCACGAAGGTGCAGTTCGACCAGGTGCGCGATGTCCGGATTGTCTTCGACGACCAGCACACGGCGATTCATCAGGCCTCCGACAGCCACCGCTCTACTCACTGGTCACCGATCTGCTCGACCGCGGCAGCCAGAACGCAAACTCGCTGCCTCCCTGACTCGGGTGCGCCGCGGTCAGCTCGCCGCCGTGCAGCGTGATGATGCGCCGCGCAATCGAGAGCCCGAGCCCGGCAGCACAGCGCGTCTGGGACGACGAGCACTGCATCCTGCTGTACCGCGTGGGCGCAGAACGTCTGCTCCCACGGACCGGCGGCGAGTCGCGCGCCGGTGACGGAGGTGAACCACTGACGGTCCTCGTCGACCCAGGGTCACCAGTGCGATGGGCGCGCGGGACACCTCACGCGCCAGCAGTGCCAGCTCGGTGAACTCCTCTGCATCGATGCTTTCGAACACCTCCGTCCAACGCACCGGACCGAGGATCTCGCCTTGGTCTGTTTCACGCATGACGCCGATGCTACAGCAACGGCGTGCCTGCCCGGCCAGCCGCAGGTCTCGCCACCCAGCCGTCGTGACACTTTTGTGGTGTCTCGGTGCGGAACACGTCGAAGAACATCGCGTGCAGGTGCAGGCTGTTGATCAGATCGAATTCGGTGAGGTTGACGAGGTAGATGCGCGTCAGCCGTCCGACCTCGACCTGCACGGGCTCGTGCATGTAGTAGTTGGCGACGGTATTGACCGCGTACACCTCGTTGTCGGCATCGAAGTTGGTGTCGAAGCCGTTCATCACCATCACCAGTTCGTCAGCCGGCGGCCGCGCCTCCCTGGGGTCGACAATGAACACGCCATACAGTCCCTTGTGGATATGGCGTTTCAGCGGGACGGCGTGACAGTGATAGAGGTGCATGCCGAACGGCTCGGCGTCGAACTCGTAGACGAAGCGCTCGCCGGGCATCACCTGATGCTCCGGCATCGACCCGTCCATTTCTGGCGCATGCCAACCATGAAAATGAATCGTGTGCGGATGCGTGCCCTGGTTCAGGAAGGTGACCTTGACCCGGTCACCCTCGGTCGCGCGGATGGTCGGGCCTGGGACCTGACCGTTGAAGGTCCAGGCGGGAAAGAACACGCGTGGCGCAATCTCGATCTCGCGGTCGACAGCCACCAGCTCGTATTCACGCAGCAGCGACCCATCGGGTCGGGGTGTCTCGCGGTAGTGACGGGCTCGCTGTTCGGGCGGCAGGTGGGAGAAGTTCCAGGTCCGGAGGTACGCGGTGGGACTCAGCCCATCGACCGACAC
>JACDAO010000278.1 GCA_013695405.1 Acidobacteriota bacterium
GGTGACGCCGGATCCGGACCACCAGCCCACCGACGCCCACGCGCCGGCGGATGGGCCCGTCGTCGGCCACGATGACCACGGGCATGCGCACGGTGCGGGGCACCACGGCGCCCCGCACGAGTCGCCTTGGGCGATGGCCTTGCCGCTGGTGCTGCTCGCGGTTGGTTCGGTCGTCGCGGGCTACGTGGGCGTGCCGCACGCGCTCGGCGGCAGCAACAGCATCGAGACGTTCCTGCACCCGAGCTTCCACCCGGCGGCCGCGCACGCCCCGGCCGTGGCCGGCGATCATGGTCCTGCCGCCGCCAGCGAGCATGGCGGGCCCCCGGAGACGGCGCCTGCGACGACGGCTGCGCAGCACGATGCACCGGCCGCAGGTGACCACGCGGCGGCTGGCGGCCACGATGATCCGGACAAGGCCCGGGTCGAACTGACGCTGATGGGCGTGTCGACGGTGCTGGCGCTGCTCGGCATCGGCCTGGCGGCGTTCTTCTTCCTGCAGCGGCCGGAGGCGGCCGACGCGGCGGCGAGGCACTTCGCACCGGTGCATCGGCTGTTGCTGCACAAGTACTACGTGGACGAGGCCTACGACGCTGCGCTGGTGCATCCGTTGCGTGACGGCTCGAACCGGGTGTTGTGGAAGGTCGTGGACGCCGGGCTGATCGACGGCGCGGTCAACGGCACCGGTCACTTGGTGCGTGAATCGGCCGGGGCGCTGCGCTTGCTGCAGACCGGGTCGGTGCGCGTGTATGCAGCGTCGCTGTCGGTCGGCGCGCTGCTGGTCCTGGGGTACTACCTCGCGCGATGAGCTTCCCGCTGCTGTCCACCGTCGTCTTCGCGCCCCTGCTCGGGGCGCTCCTGCTGCTCGCCATTCCCAACCGTCAAAACGCGCGTGATGGCCTTGTACGCGGCCTCGCGCTCGGCATCTCGCTGCTGGTGTTCGTGCTGACGTTGCTGGTCTGGCGCGCGTTCGACGGCAGGTCGGCCGACTTCCAACTGGTCGAGCGGGTGGCCTGGATTCCGGCCTTCGGCATCGAGTACCACGTCGGCGTCGACGGCATCAGCCTGTGGCTGATCGTGCTGACCGGCTTCCTGACGCCGCTGGCGCTGCTCTCGTCGTGGATCGGCATCGAGAAGAAGGTCAAGGAGTTCAGCTTCTTCGTGCTCGCGCTGCAGGCCGGCATGCTCGGCGTGTTCGTCTCGCTCGACCTGTTCCTGTTCTACATCTTCTGGGACGCGATGT
This sequence comes from Acidobacteriota bacterium, assembly GCA_013695405.1. Lineage (GTDB taxonomy): Bacteria > Acidobacteriota > Vicinamibacteria > Vicinamibacterales > Vicinamibacteraceae > Luteitalea. Next base: position 1,241 of record JACDAO010000278.1, read on the forward strand.
TGATCCCGATGTATTTCCTGATCGGGATCTGGGGGTACGACCAGCGCATCTACGCGGCGATCAAGTTCATCCTCTACACGATGGCCGGCAGCGTGCTGATGCTGATTGCGATCATCGGCCTGGCCGTGCTGCACGCCCAGGCGACCGGGCAGTACAGCTTCAACCTGCTGCGGCTCTATGAGCTGTCGATCGAGCCGCGGACCCAGCTGTGGTTCTTCCTGGCGTTCGCGCTGGCCTTCGCGATCAAGGTGCCGTTGTTCCCGTTTCACACCTGGCTGCCCGACGCCCACGTCCAGGCACCGACCGCCGGCTCGGTGATTCTGGCCGGCGTGCTGCTCAAGATGGGCACCTACGGCCTGATTCGTTTCGCCTTCCCGCTGTTTCCGGATGCCGCCCTGCAGGTGGCGCCGTTCCTCGGCACCCTGGCGGTCATTGGCATCGTCTACGGCGCGCTGGTCGCGATGGTCCAGCCCGACATGAAGAAGCTGGTGGCCTATTCGTCGGTCAGCCACATGGGCTTCATCGTGCTGGGGATCTGTGCGGCCAACGTCCAGGGCATGCAGGGCGCGGTTTACCAGATGCTCAATCACGGGGTCAGCACCGGCGGCCTGTTCCTGATCGTCGGGATGCTCTCGGATCGCCGGCACACGCGGCAGATCGCCGAGTACGGCGGCCTCAAGCACGTCATGCCGAAGCTGGTCGCGGCGTTCCTGATCCTCACGCTGTCGTCGATTGCAATGCCCGGGCTGAACGGCTTCGTCGGCGAGTTCCTGACCCTGATGGGGGCCTACCGCTGGCGCCCGGTGCTGGCCGCAGTGGCTGCCACCGGCGTCATCCTCTCGGCGGTCTACATGCTGTGGATGTTCCAGCGTGTCAATTACGGCGCGCTGACCAACCCGAAGAACAAGCAGTTGCCCGACCTGTCGCCGCGCGAGTGGGCCGCCATCGGTCCGACGCTGGTGATGGCCGTCGTGATGGGTGTGGTGCCAAACCTGTTCCTGGCGCCGATGGCTCCGGCCGTCGATCGCCTGGTGCAGCGCCTGCACGCGCAACGGCCGGCGCTGGCCCGGACCGCCGCGCACGATGTCGTAGGCGCCGGACGTGTCCGGCGCGCCGGCAAGGTGACGGCCGGACAAGTCCGGCCGCTACGTGTGGAGGTCCGTCCGCTACGAGTCGAGCCGTCGCGCGCAGCCTTGAGCCTTGAGCCCTGATCCCCCATGACCGACTTTCAAGCCATCATGCCGACGCTCATCGTCACGCTCACCGCGATCGTGACGATGGTGGCCGAGTCATTCCAGCCCAAGGGCGACAAGGTGCCGCTCGGCGGACTGGGGCTGATCGGGCTGGCCGGCGCCGCGCTCGCCTCGGTGCTGCTGTGGGGCCGGGATCTGACCGGCTTCGGCGTGATGCGCGCCGACAACTTCGCGTTGTTCGTCAACGTCACGCTGTGCGCGATCGGCATCCTGACCATCCTGTTCTCTGGTCCGGTCGTCGACCGCGAGCGCATCCCCTCGGGCGAGTACTACGCCCTGACGTTGTTCGGCATCTCGGGCATGATGCTGATGGCCGGCGCCAGTGATCTGTTGCTGATTTTCCTCGCGCTCGAGGTCATGTCGCTGTCGGTGTACGTGCTGACCGGCATCCGTCGATCGAGCGAGAAGGGCGCGGAAGCCGCCTTCAAGTACTTCCTGCTCGGCTCGTTCTCGAGCGCCTTCTTCCTGTACGGCATCGCCTTCACGTATGCGGTGGTCGGCAGCACGCGTCTCGACCAGGTGGCCGCGACGCTGGCTGGCCAGGCTGATGGCCCGAGCGTGATGGTGCTGCTGGCACTCGGCCTGCTGCTGGTCGGCTTTGCCTTCAAAGTTTCGGCCGTGCCGTTCCACATGTGGACGCCCGACGCCTACGAGGGCGCGCCGACCGTGGTCACCGGCTTCATGTCGACCGGCGTCAAGGCCGCGGCCTTCGCGGCCTTCATCCGGGTCTTCCTGTCGGCGTTCGAGCCGCTGCACGCCGAGTGGGCACCGGTGGTCTCGGCCATCGCCGTGGCCACGATGGTGCTCGGCACCACCGTCGGCGTCGCTCAGAACAACGTCAAGCGGATGCTGGCGTACTCCAGCATTGCCCACGGTGGCTACCTGCTGGTCGGTCTGGTCGCGGCCAACTCGGTCGGCAAGGCTGGCATGCTCTTCTACCTGCTGGCGTACGGCGTCACCAACGTCGCCGCGTTCGGGACCATGGCGCTGCTCTCGACCGAGGACCATCCGCACGAGAACGTCCGTGATTTTGCCGGCCTGTGGCAGCGCCGGCCGGTGCTGGCGGCGATGATGACGGTCTTCCTGCTGTCGCTGGGCGGCCTGCCGCCGACCGCGGGCTTCGTGGCCAAGTGGTACGTGTTCGCCGCAGCCGTCCAGGAGGGCTACTTCGGGATCGCCATCATCGGCGTCCTGACCAGCGTCATCTCGGTGTACTTCTACCTCCGCATCGTGGTGATGATGTACATGTCCGAGGACGTCGCAGTCGATCCGGCGCCATTGGTGCCGCGCTCGGCGCTGGCCGGTCTCGCCCTGGCCACCGCGGCGATCTTCTACCTGGGCGTGGTGCCGACTCGCGTCATCAACCTCGCGGTGCAGAGCGTGCAGGGGTTGTTCTGATGGCCAGTGTGATTGTCACCGGCGGCGCCGGGTTCATCGGTGCCAATTTCGTGCTGCACTGGACCGCGCGCCGGCCCGGCACTGTGGTCAATCTCGACAAGCTCACCTACGCCGGCAACCCGGAGAACCTGGCGTCGCTCGAGGACGCCGCCACCCACATCTTCGTGCGTGGCGACATCGCCGATCGTTCGCTGGTGACCGACCTGCTCAGGACCCATCGGCCGGTCGCGGTGATCAACTTCGCGGCCGAGAGCCACGTCGACCGATCGATCCACGGGCCGGCGGCGTTCGTCGAAACCAACCTGCTCGGGACCTTCCAGTTGCTCGACGAGGTCAAGAGCTACTGGAGTGGCCTGGAGGGCGAGGCGCGCGACGCCTTCCGCTTCCTGCACGTGTCGACCGACGAGGTCTACGGCTCGCTCGGGCCAGACGACGCGCCGTTTGCCGAGACCACGGCGTACGCGCCCAACAGCCCGTACTCGGCGTCCAAGGCCGGCTCGGACCATCTGGTCCGCGCCTACCATCACACCTACGGCCTGCCCACGCTCACCACCAACTGCTCGAACAACTACGGGCCGTTCCAGTTTCCCGAGAAGCTGATCCCGCTGATGATTCACAACGCCCTGGCCGGCAAGGCGCTGCCGGTCTACGGGGACGGCCAGAACGTCCGCGACTGGCTGTATGTCGAGGATCACTGCTCGGCAATCGTGCGGGTGCTCGAAGCCGGCCGACCGGGCGAGACCTACAACATCGGCGGCAACAGCGAGCAGCGCAACCTGGCCGTGGTCCACACGCTGTGCGACATCCTGCAGGAACTGGCGCCGCGCGCGTCCGGCACCTACAAGGATCTGATCACGTATGTGCGCGACCGGCCGGGTCACGATCGCCGCTACGCGATCGACCCGACCAAGATTCGCAGCGAACTGGCCTGGGAACCGACCGAGACCTTCGAGTCAGGCCTGCGCCGCACCGTTCAGTGGTATCTCGATCACCAGGACTGGGTTGGGCGAGTCACCTCGGGCCAGTACCGCGAGTGGATGTCGCAGCACTACGGCACCGCCTAGTGGTCACCTGAGGGCGAGCGCCATCGTCAGGGCGTCGGCGAGTACCTGGTCGCTCGCCGGATCGACGGTGCGCAGGTCGGCACAGACCCGGTCGTCGACGATTCTGGCGATCACCGGCGGCGTCCCGTCGCGCATGCGAGCCAGCAAGCGATCGGCCGCATCGGTCCCGACACTGACCAGCGTGGTCGCCACGGCGCTGCCCGGCGCACTGCCTCCGCCGATCGTCGACCAGCCCCCCTCCAGTCGCACATCGGCGTGGTCGTCGCGCAACCGGTCGTGCAGCCTTGTCGCGCGTGCCTCGATCGCCTCGGCAGGCTCGGCCAGCATCCGCACCACCGGCACGTCGCTCATCGCCCGCCCCTGCGTGAAGGCCTGCAGCGTGGCGTCCAGCGCCGCATAGGTCAGCTTGTCGGCCCGGACCGCGCGCATCAGCGGGTGCGCCCGGATTCGATCGAGCAGATCCTGACGGCCGACCAGGATGCCGCACTGCGGCCCGCCCAGCAGCTTGTCGCCACTGAAGCCGACGACATCGGCGCCCTGTCGCACGCTCGCCCGCACCGCCGGCTCGTCGGCCAGCAGCGCGCGGGTCTCGGCTGGGAAGGCGTCGGCATCGAACAGGTCGAGGCCCAGCCAGCCGCTGCCTTGATCCTCCAGCAGCGGCACCTCCAGCCGACGCGCCATCGCCGCGAGGTCGCCGAGCCCCGGCCGGTCGGTGAAGCCCGCCATCCGGAAGTTCGACGGATGCACGCGCAGGATCGCGCCGGTGCGCGGTGAGACCGCGGCGGCGTAGTCGGCGACGCGGGTGCGATTGGTGGTGCCGACTTCGCGCAGTACCGCGCCGGACATCCGCAGGATGTCGGGAACGCGGAACCCGCCGCCGATTTCGACCAGTTCGCCACGCGAGATGATGACTTCGCGCCCCGCGGCCAACGCGGCCAGCGCCACCGTCATCGCGGCGGCGGTGTTGTTGGTCACCAGGCCGCTGTCTGCCCCAGTGGCCTCCCGGAGGGACCGATCGAGCAGCGCGTGCCGCGATCCCCGCTGCCCGGACGCGAGGTCGAACTCCAGCGTGCAGTAGCCGGCGGCAACCTCGCGCATCGCGGCGAGCGCGCCGCTGCCGAGCGGTGCGCGCCCAAGGTTGGTGTGGATGATGACGCCGGTGGCGTTGATCACCGGCTGCAGCGCGGCCCGGCGCCGTGTGGCGAACGCGATGGCGATCCGCGCGAGGAGCGCCGCTTCGGCGTCGGTGCGGTCGACGATGTCGCGGGCGTCACCGGCCAGCAGCGCCGTTCGCAATCCCTGAATCGCCGCGTCGAGCGCGTCTCGCACCGGTCCGGCGCCATGCCGTGCGGTCAGCGCCTGCACCTCGGGATGCCCGAGCAACAGGTCCACGGCCGGGATCACGCGTGCCCGCGACATGGCGCCGATGCTACCACCCGCGCGCGGGTGAGCGTGGCGACGGAGCGCGGTCCTCGAGGCCGACGGCGCCGACGATGGATCGGTGCGACTGCTGCCATTCGCTCGCCCAGTCCCGTGCGGGTACTCGTCCGGTTGGTGCACCACGCACGACTGGTAGGATACTAGTGAGCCGGTATGCCGAACCCGCCGACACCGCCGCCCGCCGCGCGCGCACTGCCCGCCGAGTATCGCCCGCGCGAGCATTTCTGGCCCTACGTGGACCTCACCGAGCAGCCGTCGGACGAGGAACTCGCGGCGCTCGACCCGGACCTGCGCGCCGCCCTGTACGGGCCGTCGCCGATCGCGTTCTCGTACACGCTGGTGTTTCCGGTGTTCGCCGGTCAGGACTTCGATCGGGCTCGTGAGTTGGCGCGTGCGTCGGCCGAGTACCGCGAGGTGGGCACCGGTGCGGCGTTGCGAATCCGGGCGCGCTTCTTTCCCTCGGAGGTCGAGCAACTGCGCGACTTGTTCGTCCTGGTCGGCGCGCAGCCGGGCTGCGAGGTGCTGGTGGACGATCGGCCGGTGCCCTACGCCCGCGAACTCTGGCTGCCGCTGACGTGGTTCTTGCTGCCGCGCTGATGCGACCGGCGCGGCACGGCGACTCCTGAGAGCCCTCGCGTGGCAGAGCCGACCGCCTTCGAACGTGAGTTGCAGACCCTGGGCGTGCAATTGCGCACGCTCGAGACCGAGTACAACATGTACTTCGCCGGGCGTTCGGCACGACCGCCGGTGCAGCGTCGGGCCGCGCTTGCGCGCGCTTTCCGTCGCCTCGATCGGGCCCACGTCGAGAGTGCGGTGCAGCGTTTCCAGTTCTCGACGCTGCAGGCGCGGTACTCGTCCTTCGGCGAGTTGTGGGATCGCGGCGTGCGGGCGCGCGAGGAGGGCCGCCCGGGCCCGTTCGTGCGCAAGCCGCTCGACCCGGTGGTCGTGCACCCGGCTGAGCACCTGATCCACGAAGCGGCGTTCGGCGATCCGGTCAGGCAGATCGACACCCTCCGCGACCTCTACGAGGCGTTGATGCAGGCGCGGCGCGACGCCGGGCTGGGCATCGTGCCCTTTCACAAGTTCGCCAACCTCGTGAGGGAGCAGGTGCAGACGCTGCAAGCGCGCCATCCCGGCGACGACGTGTCGCTCCGGGTCAGCCTGCGCGACGGCCGGGTCAACCTGACGGCTCGCGCCATCAAGCCGAGCGACGAACCGCGCGAAGGTGAGCGCTGAGA
>JACDAO010000283.1 GCA_013695405.1 Acidobacteriota bacterium
CCGGCGGCACGCATCAAGGACATCCGTGCCGACCTGACCATCGTCGGCGGCCGGGTCGTCTTCGAGCGCCAGACGCGGTGACATGGCGGCGTGCTAGACTTTTTCATGACCTCTTGCACCAGCGTCCTGGTGTCCCGCTCGTCGGTCATCCACGGCGCAGATCTGCGCCCGTGTTGTCGCTGATTCCATAGAGAACGGTCACGGTTCACCCTCCACGGGCGAACTGCGATCGACTGCCCTCCACGACGTGTGACCCGGCCGCGCGTGCCGGTCGTCCGGAGACGTTGCTGTTCGTCGAAGAAAGGACGTGGCTGAATGAGTGCTGTCGTGAACGACGTACTTGGGGCAAACGCTGCCTACGCAGCAGATTTCGGTGACAAGGGCACGCTGGCCATGCCGCCGTCGCGACGGTTTGCCATCCTGACCTGCATGGACGCCCGGCTCGACCCCGCGAAATTTGCCGGGCTTCGCGAAGGTGATGCCCATGTCATCCGCAACGCCGGTGGGCGGGCCAGCGACGACGCCATCCGATCGCTGGTGATTTCCTACAAGCTGCTCGGCACGCGGGAATGGTTCGTCATCCACCACACCAACTGCGGCATGGAGTTCTTCACGAACGACGTGATGCGCGGCCTGCTCGCGAACAGCCTCGAGACAGCCGCGCTGGGCGCCGACGGATTTACCGATGTCGGCACCGGGCCCGGCTCCACCGCCGGCGAATTCGTGCAGTGGCTCACGATCAGCGACCAGCCACAGTCGGTGGTCGCCGATGTGACGCGCATCGTCACGCACCCGCTGGTGCCGGCAGGGATACCGGTGTACGGCTACATCTACGACGTCGCGAGTGGCGCGCTCGTCGAGGTGCCGGACGCGACGCGCGCGGGACGCCCTCGCGTCACGGCGTAGCGGGTCAGCCGCCTTCCTCGGCGGACGCCGGTCGGCCCCGGTGTACCATCACGCGATGACAGGATCGCGGCGTGGCGCCCGCGGCCGGTTCGGCTGCGCCGTCATGACAGCCCTGCTCCAGGGGGCAATCCCTTGCCTGGCGCGATCGGGCCCCGGCGACGCGCTCGCCCAGGCACGCAGCCTGGCCGAGCAGGGCAGGCGTGCGGAGGCACGCGCCGCGCTGTTGCCCTTGCTGCAGGCGCCGGCCGAGGCCGGTCAGGCCTCACTGCTGCTCGGCGTGATTGCCGAAGACGACGGCAACCTGCCCGAGGCCCTGACGCACTACGCACGGGCCGTCGACCTGCTACCCGGTCATGCCGAGGCCCACGACCGGCTGGGCTACGCGCTGGGCCGCTCCGGTCGCACCGTCGAGGCCCTGGCCCACTTCGAGCGTGCCGTCGATCTGGCGCCGGCCCTGTTCGACGCGCACTACCACCTGGGCGCCACCCGGTGGTGGGTCAAACAGTCCGCCGCCGCGGTGCAACCCCTGACCACGGCGGTTGCATTGCGGCCCGAGCACGCGGAGGCGCGGTTTTATCTCGGACGCGTGCTGCGAGAGACAGGGCGAGCCGTTGAAGGGCTGATGCAACTGGAGGAGGCGGTACGCCTCAGCCCGATGCGGCCGGCGATGCATGCGCAACTCGGTCTGGCGCGCCTGGAGCTGGGCGACGTGGAAAACGCCGTCGCGGCGTTGCGCCGTGCGCTGCAGTTCGACGCCCGGCCCACGGACACCCGCAACAACCTCGCACTTGCCCTGGTGCAGGCCGGCGAATGGCGTGAGGCGGAGGCCATCTGGGGCGCGCTCCTGGCCGAGCGTCCCGACCGGTACGACGCGCACCTCAATATCGGCATGTCGCAGTTGCAGCGGGGTGACCTGCCGGCCGCCGTCGCCACATACCGCGCCCTTGTCGCTCGCGCGCCCGACCATGCCGCGGCGTTCTACAACCTGGGCATGGCCCTCAAGCAGCAGGACCAGTTCGCCGACGCCGAAGCGGCATTGCGACGGGCGTGCGAGCTCGACCCGGCATTGCGGGACGCGCCGTTCACGCTGGGCGTGCTGCTCTGGCAGACCGGGCGCGCCGAGGACGCGATCGCGCAGTTCGACAGCGCCATTCGACGTGACGCCACCTTTGCCGATGCGCACTACATGCGCGGCCTGGTGCAGCGACAGCAGGGCGACATTGCTGGCGCGATCGCGTCGCTGCGCCTGGCGGTCGCACTGCGTCCCGAATCGGGCGACGCGCAGATCAGCCTGGCCGACACCCTTGGGCAGGCCGGCGACGTGACCGGCGCGGCCGTGGCGCGCGAGACGGCCGCGCGACTGGCGCAGCGCAAGAGCGATTCGCAGGCCTCGACCTTCGCGGTCGGTGTGGGGCGGGAGCGCCGCAAGCAGCAGGATCTCGCGGGCGCCGTCGAGAGGTTCCGGCAAGCCGTCCA
>JACDAO010000213.1 GCA_013695405.1 Acidobacteriota bacterium
CGGCCGCGCTGCTCTTCTACATCCTGACGGTGGCCGGGTTGTTCCGCCTGCGACAGACCCGACCGGACGTGCCGCGGCCCTACCGCGCCTTCGGCTATCCAATCGTGCCGCTGCTGTACATCGTCGGCGCCAGCGCGATCCTCTACGTGCTGTTCGCCTACCGGCCGTCGACGACCTGGCCGGGCCTGGCGATCGTGCTGGCGGGCGTGCCGGTCTACCTGATGGCACGGAGCGCGCGGGCGTGAGCTGGGTGCCGGATCGCGAGCGGGCCTGGGCGTTGCTGACCGAGTACACGCAGGGCGAGAGCCTGAGGCGTCATGCGCTCGGCGTCGAGGCGGCGGTGCGTGGCTATGCCCGCCAGTTCGGCGAGGACGAGGCGCTGTGGGGCGTCACCGCGCTGCTGCACGACTTCGACTACGAGCGCTGGCCCTCGCCCGACGACCACCCCTTCCGCGGAGTGGAGATCCTGCGCGAGCGAGGCTATCCCGACCAGGTCACGCGGGCGATCCTGTCGCACGCCGACTACAGCGGCGTGGTTCGCGCCACCCGGCTCGAGCACACGCTCTACGCCTGCGACGAGATGGCTGGACTGGTCACCGCGGCGGCGCTGGTGCGTCCCTCGCGCAGCATCATGGATCTGGATGCCTCCTCGGTCAGAAAGCGCATGAAGGACAAGGCGTTCGCGCGAGCGGTGTCGCGCGAGGACCTGACGCGGGGCGCCGACGGCCTCGGCCTGCCGCTCGAGACGCACATCGCCAACGTGATCGGCTTCCTGCGCGAACAGGCCGGCGCGCTCGGCCTCGACGGCTCGGCAGCGGGCGCGTGACGAACCGGCGTTCGGCTGCCTCCGTATGTAGGGAGACCACCCCGGTGATTGATGCCGGAGCCGCTGTGAACGACCAGCAGAAGGGCGACCCGTGAGTCCTGAGTCCGTGCCTTCACCCGCGGTGCCTGTTGCAGTGGCGCCCGCCGCCGCGGCCGCCGTGGTGGAGCTCGACGACGTGTCGGTCGTCTATGGCAAGAACGAGGCCTTGTCGCGGGTCACCACCCAATTCCCGCTCGGCGCGGTCGGCCTGCTCGGGCCGAATGGCGCCGGCAAGAGCACGATGATCAAGGCGCTGCTCGGCTTCGTCGTGCCGACCCGCGGGCAGATGCAGGTGTTCGGCCTCGACGTGCGCCACAAGGCGGCGGCGATTCGCGCCCGGATCGGCTACATGCCGGAGAACGACTCGCACATCCCGGGCATGAACGCGGTCACCTTCGTCGCCTACTGCGGGCAACTCTCGGGGCTGCCGCCGGTGGATGCGATGCAACGGGCGCACGAGGTGCTCTACTACGTCGGGCTCGGCGAGGCGCGCTATCGCAACGTCGAGACCTACTCGACGGGCATGAAGCAGCGCATCAAGCTGGCCCAGGCGCTGGTCCACGACCCGGACCTGTTGTTCCTGGACGAACCGACCAACGGCATGGACCCCAAGGGTCGCGACGAGATGCTGGCGCTGATCCACGATCTGGCGCACGCCAAGCGCGTCAACCTGATCCTGTCCTCGCACCTGCTGCCCGACGTCGAGCACACCTGCGACCACGTGATCGTCATGGACAAGGGGCGGATCGCCACCCAGGGCCCGATCGCCACGCTCAAGGGCAGTGGCGGCAGCGTCTTCGAACTGCGCATCAAGGGCGACCTGCCGTCGTTCCTCGACGTGCTCCGCAGCCAGGGCCTGGACGCCCACGGCACCGACGAGGACGTGATGCGCGTGCTGGTGCCGGCCGGTCGCACCGCCCGGGACCTGTTCATGATGGCGGCCAGCCACAAGGTGCAGGTGCGTCACCTGCGGCCGAGCGTGCCGACGCTCGAGGACGTCTTCATCGACGCCATCGAAGGGGGACCCCGTGCCGATTCATGACCAGTCGTATCGCCACTACACCGGCGAGCGGCGACCGGTCCGCAGCGCCTGGACGGTGATCGCCCGGACCGGGATCGTGAGCTTCGCCTCTCGCCGCGCCTTCCTCGCGCTGATGCTGGTGGCGTGGATTCCATTCATCGTCCGCGCCAGCCAGTTGTTCCTCGCGTCGAATTTCTCGCAGGCGACGTTCCTGGTGGCCAGCCCGCAGACCTTCCGCGACTTCCTCGGCCAGCAGGGGCTGTTCGTGTTCCTGGTCACGGTCTACGTCGGGTCGGGCCTGATTGCCAACGATCGCCGCGCCAACGCGTTGCAGCTGTATCTGTCCAAACCGGTGACGCGTGCCGAGTACATCCTCGGCAAGATGTCGATCCTGGCCACCTTCCTGCTCGCGGTCACCTGGCTGCCGGCGCTGCTGTTGCTGGCCCTGCAGGTGGCCTTCTCGGGGAGCTTCACTTTCATGACGGCCAACTCCTCGTTGCTGGCCTCGGTCACGCTGTACGCCTTCGCCCAGGTGATCGTCATCACCTTCGGGATGACCGCGCTGTCGTCGCTGTCGCGCAGCAGCCGATTCGTCGGGATCCTGTTCGCCGGACTGCTCCTGTTCTCGGACGCGATGTTCAACGCGCTCAAGTTCATCACCGGCAGCAGCGCGATCTCGTGGGTCTCGGTGCAAGCCAGTCTCGACCAGGTCGGCGATGTGCTGTTCCGGCAGGCGCCGCGGCACCAGACCCCGGTGGCGGTGTCGTTCCTGGTGCTGCTGGCGGTGGTGATTGTCTCGCTCTCGGTGCTCGAACGACGCGTGCGCGGCGTCGAGGTGGTGGCATGAGCGGGCCGGTCGTGGTCGCCGACCACGTCTCGAAGTGGTATGGGCAGGTGATTGGGCTGAACGACGTCTCGGTGACGATCCCGCCGGGGATCACTGGACTGCTCGGCCCGAACGGCGCCGGAAAGTCCACGTTCATGAAGTTGATTACCGGGCAGCTCAGGCCGAGCAAGGGCGGCCTGACCGTGCTGGGGCTCCCGATCTGGAACAATCCGGCGGTGTACGCGCGGATCGGCTTCTGCCCGGAACAGGACAGTTTCTACGAACGGATGACGGGGCTCGACTGGGTCAGCGCGCTGGTCCGCCTCAACGGCCTGACGGCGACCGAGGCGCGGACCGCGGCGCTGCGCGCGCTCGAGGCGGTCGACCTGGTCCCGGCCGCCGACAAGAAGATTGGCGCCTACAGCAAGGGCATGCGGCAGCGGGTCAAGCTGGCTCAGGCGCTCGTGCACGACCCCGAGGTGCTGATCCTCGACGAGCCACTCACCGGGATGGACCCGCTGATGCGTCGCCGCACCATCCGGATCATCCGCGAGTGGGCCCGCGATGGCCGCAGCGTGCTGGTCTCGAGCCACATCCTGCACGAGGTGGAGGCCATGACCAGCAACGTCCTGCTGATCAACAACGGGCGGATCCTGGCCGAAGGCGACGTCCACGACATCCGCGGCCTGATCGACACGCACCCGCACTCGGTGCACATCCGCGCCGAGCGCCCCCGCGAGCTGGCCCGCGAGTGCCTGGCCTACGACTACGTGCGCAGCCTCCGCTTCGAAGGCGACGCCCTGGTGGTCGAGACCGACACTCCCGACGTGTTCTACGCGCAGCTGACCACGCTGGCCGCCGAGGAATCCTTCGGCCGCATCGACGAGGTCACCTCGCCCGATGACAACCTGACGGCGGTGTTTGGGTATTTGGTCAAGTAGGGAGCGGATGCGTCCCACGGCCATCCACGGAGCAATTACGATGCCCGACCGTCTTTCGACCGTTGACGCCACGACGACTGCAGCACCGGTGGCTCCCAGGACTGACGGAGGATCGTCGGTGCTCGATGATGGCGGTGGTGACGAGGTGGCGGAGCCCGGTGCCCGGCAGACGGTGCCCGGCGTCCGGTTGACGGCGC
>JACDAO010000301.1 GCA_013695405.1 Acidobacteriota bacterium
GGCGATGCTCACGGAGGCCGAGCTGCGGGCCGCGTCGCTGACGGGCGACGCCGAGTCGCGGGCCCAGACGCTGATCCAGGGCGCCGAACTGCGGGCCGGCACGACCATCATCGACGCCGACCTGCGTGCCGACGCCACCCTCAACGACGCGCAGGGGCGCGTCGACGTGATGCTGCAGAAGGCGCATGCGCGGCTCGACGAGATCGACCATGCGGTGACCGAAATGCGGCTGCGCAAGCGCGACGTCGAGAGCACGCTCGAGCAGTCGATCGCCTCGCTGACCTACGCATTGGAGTTCGTGCGCACCCAGGACGCGCGCGAGGACAAGGTGCGGATGCTGCGTCCGCGCCTCAACGACGTGGCGGTCGACGTTCCGCGCGCCCACGCCAGCGGCGAAGCCCGCCTGCTCGGCTAGCCGGAAGAGACTGGGCCATGTTCCGCAATCTGGTGCGACTGGTGGTGCTCGGCTTGCTGGTGCATGCCGCGGTCAGAATCGTGCCGGAGTTCTGGCACTACTTCAAGTTCAAGGACTCGGTGGTCGAGGCCGCCACCTTCGGGGGCCGCAAGACGCCCGAGGAGATCCGTGCGCTGGTGGTCAGCCTGGCCGAGCAGCATCAGGTGCCGATTGCCGAGCCCGACGTGCTGGTGGTCAGACAGGGCGGCACCACCTCGGTCTCGACCGCGTGGACCGCGCAACTGGAGTACGTGCCGCGCCGCTTCTACCCTTACGAGTTCGTGGTCGACGTCGAAGGACGCCCGCAGCGCTTCGGCGGGATGATTCCGTAGAATTTCAGATGGTCAGAATTTCACTTGCTGCCACCGTGGAAACGCGCGGCGGGTGCGGGCTCAGTCGATCTGCTGGCCGAGGCGGGCCCAACGGGTCTTGCTGACAAAGCCGGTGACTACCGAGAACAGCTGCTCGAGCCCCGGACGTTCGTAGTCGCTGGCGTCGCTCTCGAACGACCAGTAGACCATCATCGCGCGGCCCTTGACGTAGCTCTGCGGCAGGAAGCCCCAGTAGCGGCTGTCTTCGGAGTTGTCGCGATTGTCGCCCATCACGAACAGGTTGTCGGCTGGCACGGTCACCGGGCCGTAGGTCTCGCGCTTGTCGAACGCGGTGGCCTCGCCATCGGGACGAGGGGGCAACAGGTAGTGCACGTACGGCTCGTCGAGTGCCGTGCCGTCGATGTAGATCTTCTTGTGGCGCAGTTCGACGGTCTCACCAGGCAGGCCGACGACGCGCTTGATGAAGTCTCGATCGGGCTCGGGTGGCGACTTGAACACCACCACGTCGCCACGCCGGATCGTGCGGATCGGCAGCAGCGCGCGCTCGGGACCCGCCGGCGCGAACAGGAACTTGTTGACCACCAGGTGGTCGCCGATCAGCAGGTTGTTCTCCATCGAGCCGGTCGGGATCTTGAAGGCCTGGAAGCACCAGGTGCGCACGAACAGCGCCAGAATGACCGCGACGACGATCGACTCGAAGTACTCGCGGGCAGTCGACTTGGGAACGGGGATCATGCGTCGGTGCCGATCTTGAGCACGGCCAGGAACGCTTCCTGAGGGATCTCGACGCGACCGACCCGCTTCATGCGCTTCTTGCCTTCCTTCTGCTTCTCGAGCAGCTTGCGCTTGCGCGAGATGTCACCGCCGTAGCACTTGGCCAGCACGTTCTTGCGGATCGCCTTGACCGATTCGCGCGCGATGATTCGGCCGCCAATCGCTGCCTGAATCGCCACCTCGAACATCTGCCGCGGAATCAGCTCGCGCATCTTCGCGGCCAGCAGCCGACCGCGCTGGTAGGCGGTGTCGCGGTGGACGATGATCGACAGCGCGTCGACTGGCTCGCCGTTGACCAGGATGTCGAGCTTGACCAGCGGCGAGTCCCAGTAGCCGGTGACGTGGTAGTCGAGCGACGCGTAGCCGCGTGACACGGTCTTGAGCCGGTCGTAGAAGTCGAGCACGACCTCGTTGAACGGCATCTCGTAGGTGACCACGACGCGTCCCGAGGTCATGTACTCGATGTTCTTCTGCTGGCCGCGCTTCTCCTGGCACAACTGCAGGATCGCGCCGACGTACTCGGTGGGCGTCAGGATGGTGGCGGTGATCAGCGGCTCCTCGAAGCGCGAGACCCGTCCGGCCTCCGGCAGCTTGGAGGGGTTGTCGACCTCGTGCACCTCGCCATCGCTGGTCGTGACACGGTAGAGCACACCCGGCGCGGTCGTCACCAGGTCGACGTTGAACTCGCGTTCGAGGCGCTCCTGCACGATCTCCATGTGGAGCAGGCCGAGGAAGCCGCAGCGGAAGCCGAAGCCGAGGGCCGCCGACGCCTCGGGTTCGAAGGCGAAGGCCGCGTCGTTCAGTTTCAGCTTCTCGAGTGCATCGCGCAGTTCCGGGTACTGGTGGCCTTCGACCGGGTAGAGCCCGGCAAAGACCATCGGCTTCATCTCCTGGAAGCCGGGGAACGGCTCGGCGGTCGGGCGCGCCGCTTCGGTGATGGTGTCGCCGATCTGCGCGTCGCCGAGGCGCTTGATGTTGGCGATGACGAAGCCGACCTCGCCGACGCCGAGGCTGTCGACCGGCAGCGGTTTGGGCGAGAAGATGCCCACCTGGTCGATGTCGTAGGTCTGGCCGTTGATCATCATCCGCACCTGCATGCCGGCGCGGATGCTGCCGTCGATGACCCGGATCTGGACGATCACGCCGCGGTAGGCGTCATACCACGAGTCGTAGATCAGCGCCTTGAGCGGGGCGTCGGGCGAGCCGGAAGGCGGCGGCACCCGCGCGACCACGGCCTCGAGGATGTCGCGGACGCCGGTGCCTTCCTTGGCGCTGGCCAGGATGGCGTGGTCGGCGTCGAGCCCGATGATCTCCTCGATCTGCCGCCGTGCCTCGTCCGGCTGCGCACCGGGCAGGTCGATCTTGTTGATGACCGGGATGATCTCGAGGTTGTTGTTGGCGGCGAGATAGGCGTTGGCCAGCGTCTGCGCCTGCACGCCCTGCGAGGCGTCGACCAGCAGCAACGCGCCCTCGCAGGCCGACAGCGACCGGGTCACCTCGTACGAGAAGTCGACGTGGCCCGGGGTGTCGATCAGGTTGAGGACGTAGGCCTGTCCGTCGAGGGCGACGTAGTCCAGCCGCACCGAGTGCGCCTTGATGGTGATGCCACGCTCGCGCTCCAGGTCCATGCTATCGAGCACCTGGGCTTCCATCTCGCGTGCCTGCAGCGCCCCGGTCAGCTCGAGGAACCGATCGGCCAGCGTCGACTTGCCGTGGTCGATGTGAGCAATGATCGAGAAGTTACGGACAAAGCGGGAATCCATGGAAAAGCTCACCATTATACCGTGGTGAGTCGGCTGCGCCTCGAGGTCGAAGCCGGCCGTTGTGGGTCGGCCCTCGGCCTTCGACGGTCCTCCGAAGGCCCAAGGCCGAATGA
>JACDAO010000347.1 GCA_013695405.1 Acidobacteriota bacterium
GACGATGCGCACTCGTTGTCCTTCTTCCACGTGACGTGCCAGATCCGCGAGCACACCAGTCGGTTGCACCTCGGCAGTCGAGACGAGTGCCATCGGGCCCGGCCATCGCCACCCGCGCCGACGTGGCCATCAACGCCACAGGGTCGATTCGCGAGCAGGAGATGCGCGTCTCTCAACGCCGCCGACGACGTCATCCGTACGAGACCTTCCAACGGCGCCACGCCTCACGCAAGGCGTGTCGGTCCTACCTGAAGTCGTGCGACGGCGTGCTCGGCTGCGCGCCGGCAAACCCCATCACCCGCTCGGCCCGCACCGAGGTCACGCCCTGTTGCTGTTGCAGCACCCCTTCCACGACCAGGAACGGCGCCTGCATGATCAAGACGCGCTGGGTGTCGAACACGTCGGGGCGGACGATCACGTTGGCCAGCCCGGCTTCGTCTTCGAGGGTCAGGAACACCATGCCCTTGGCCGTGCCCGGGCGCTGGCGGGTGATCACCGCGCCCGCGACGCGAACGCGACGTCCGCTGCGGGTGCGCACCAGCTCGTCCGAACGCAGCACGCCGCGCAGGCGCAGGTCGGCGCGCCGCATCGCCATCGGGTGCGGGCCGATGGTCACGCCGCTGCCGCGATAGTCGGCGACGATCCGCTCCATTGGCGTCATCGCCGCGAGCGGCGATGCCTCGCGCCGCTCGGCTCGGGCCGGGTCCGGCGGATTCGGTGCGACGATGCTCTCGGCCTGCTTGCCCTCGACGCGAATCGGTGGTGCCTGATCATCGACGTCGGCGAACAGATCACCGGTTGGCCGCACCACGCGCTCGGCCTCCCACAGCGCGCTGCGCCGATCGAAGCCGAGACTGTTGAGGGCACCGAGACTGGCCAGCGTGTTCAGCTCGTCGCGGCGGATGCCGGTGGCCGAGACCAGGGCATCGAGGGACGGAAATCTCCCGACTCCCGACTCCCGACTCCCGCCCCCGGACCCGTCGCGCCAATCGTGCGCGCAGACGCTGCAGTACAGATGTCGCGTGTCGTTACGCACCTCGATCTCGAACATCGACGGGTCGTCCGCGCCACACTTGGGGCACACGAAGGGAGGCGCGGGATCGGGGTCTCCAGCTCCAGCTCCAGCGACGGCGGCCTCACCACTGCCCGCCAGCTTTCTCCCGGTCTCTTGCCGCAGTCCCTGGACCATGCAGAAGCCGAGTCGCACCGCGCCGTCGGCGGTGATCCGGCACGGCCACGCGGAGTGCTGGACGTCGACCGGCAAGAAACGCACGCCATGCCGTTGCGCGTCCTTGATCAGGGTCGCCGGATGGTAGAAGCCGAGCGGCTGGTTGTTCAGCAGCGCGGTCACGAAGGCGGCCGGATAATACGCTTTCAAGTAAGCGCTCGCGTACACGATCAGTGCGAAGCTGGCCGCGTGCGACTCGGGGAAGCCATACAGCGCGAACGACGAAATCGACCGCAGGATGGTCTGCGCCGTCTCGCCGGTGATGCCGCGCTCGGCCATCCCCGACAGCAGCCGTCCCTCGATCTGCCGCATCCGCGCTTCGGACCGCTTGAAGCCCATCGCCCGGCGCAGTTCTTCGGCTTCCCCACCACTGAAGCCGGCCACCACCATCGCCATGCGCAGCAGCTGCTCCTGGAACAGCGGTACGCCCAGCGTGCGCGCCAGGATCGGCTCCAGCGCGGGATGTGCGTAGGTGACCGGTTCGTCGCCGCGGCGCCGCGCCAGGTACGGATGCACCATCTGCCCGACGATCGGGCCGGGCCGGATGATCGCGACCTCGACCACCAGGTCGTAGAAACAGCGCGGCTCGAGCCGCGGCAGCGTTGCCATCTGCGCCCGCGACTCGACCTGGAACAGACCGACCGTGTCGGCCTCCTGCAGCATCCGGTACACGACCGGGTCGTCCGGCGGCAGATGCGCGAGATCGATGACCGGCCGGTGCATGCCGTCGGGGTCGTCATCGGCAACGATGTCACCAGCGGTCGACGTCGCCGCGCCGTTGACGATGGTGATGGCTTCCTGCAGCACCGCGAGCATCCCGAGCCCGAGCAGGTCGACCTTGACGATGCCCATGTCGGCGCAGTCGTCCTTGTCCCACTGCACCACCACGCGATCGGGCATGCTGGCCGGCTCGAGCGGCACGATGTCGTCGAGCCGCCCCTGGCACAGCACCATCCCGCCCGAGTGCTGACCGAGGTGACGCGGGATGTCCTGCATCCGCATCCACAACGCGCCGAACTGCTGGATCTGCGGCTGGTCGGGATCGACGCCAAGGTCACGCAGGTGTCGCGCCAGTGTGTCGGCCGGATCCTGCCACTCGAACGGGCTCATCAGCCTGGCGAGCCGATCGATCACCGGCGCCGGGCAGTCGAGCACCTTGCCGACCTCGCGCGCGGCGCTGCGGCCACGATAGGTGATGACGTTGGCGGTCATCGCCGCGCCGTACGTGCCGTAGCGCCGGTACAGATACTGGATCACCTGCTCGCGCCGATCGCCGCTCGGCAGATCGAGGTCGATGTCGGGCCACTCGCCGCGCTCCTCGGACAGGAAGCGCTCGAACAGCAGATCCATGCCGATCGGATCGACCGCGGTGATGCCGAGGCTGTAGCAGACCGCGCTGTTGGCCGCCGAACCGCGGCCCTGCGCGAGGATGTCCTGCTGCCGGCAGAAGTTGACCAGGTCCCAGACGATCAGGAAATACCCCGCCAGATCGAGCTTCTCGATCAGATCGAGCTCACGGCCGATCTGCCGCTGCGCGCGCTCGCCATATGGACGGTAGCGCCAGTGCGCGCCGGCCTCGGTGATGCGGCGCAGGAACGACATCTGGGTCTCGCCGTCGGGGACCGGATAGTCGGGAAAGCGGTAGCCGAGATTGGCCAGCGTGAACTGCAGCCGATCGCCGAGGGCGACGCTATTGGCCAGCGCCTGCGGCAGGTCGCTGAACAGCGCCTGCATCTGCCGCGGCGACTTGAGGTAGCGCTCGGCATTGACCGCCAGCCGTCGGCCGGCGTGGGCCAGCGTGGTGCCGTGCCGGATGCAGGTCAGCACGTCGTAGAGCGGCCTCGCGTCGGGCGTGGCGAATCGCACGCCATTGGTCGCGATTACCTCGACGCGATAGGCCTCGGCCGCGGCCAGCAGGATGCGGTTGTCCGCTTCCTCGTCGCGCGTCAGGTGCCGCTGGATCTCGACCCGGACCTGGTGCCGGCCGAACACGCCGACGACCTGATCGAGCAGGCCGGTCACGCCATGGCGATCGGCGGCCAGCAGGGGCCGCCCGACCAGCGCGACCAGGCCCCCGACCTGTCCGTCGAGATCATGCAGCGCGAGTGCACCCTGGCCCTTGGCAGCGCCCAGCTTCATGCGCGTGACCAGTCGGCACAGCGCGGCATAGCCCTGCGCCGACTCGACCAGCACCGGCAGCCGCCAGATCAGCGGCGGCCGCAGCGACGCCGACGACGGCGTCACCGGTCCCCCGGTACGCATCGTCAGTTCGGCGCCGACCAGCGCGCGGATCCCGGCCTTGCGGGCGGCCTGGTAGAACCGCGGCGCGCCATAGACGCCATCGCGGTCCATCAACGCCATCGCCGGGTAGCCGAGTGCCGACGCCTGATCGACGAGCGCCTCGGGCAACGACGCGCCGTCGAGGAAAGAGAACGCCGAAGCCGCGTGCAGTTCGAGGTACATCGCTGCCGCGACCTTAGATCAGGCGAAGAAAAAGCGCAAACGACCTACAAAGCCTCGCGAATCGCCTCCAGGAAGGGCGGCCCCACATCTTCGGCCTTGCGCTGGCCGACCCCATATATCTCGCGGAGGGCGGCGGGCGTGGTCGGACGCAGCCGGGCCATTTCCCGCAGCGTCGTGTCGTGGAAGATCACGTACGGCGGCACGCCGCGGGTGCGCGCGATCGACCGCCGCACCTCACGCAACTGCTCGAACAACGGGCGATCGACGCCAGCCCACGACTCGGTCTCGACCTGCGATCGACGAGGTGCGCTGCCCCGGGTCGGGCGCCGCTGGCGATACAGGTGCAACTCCGGCTGGCTTGCCGGATCACGCATCAGCAGCCGGCCCGCGGGCGTCAACAGCAACACCGGGTACTCGCCGGGCGACTGGCGCAGCAGGCCGTGTGCCGTCAACTGATCGAGGTAGCCACGAATCTCGGTCACGGGTGTCTGTGCCAGCAACCCGAATGTGCTGAGCCGCTCGTGTCCGCGCGAGGTCACCGCCTCCGACACCTGACCGCGCAGCACAGTGGTGACGTGCGCGGCGCCGAACCGCTGCTCGACCCGTGCCACACACGACAGCACCTTGCGCGCCACGGTGATGCCGTCGTCGACGATCTCGAGTTCGCCCAGGCAGACGTCGCAGGCACCACACTCGTCGCGGCCGTAGACCTCGCCGAAGTACTGCACCAGATGGCGATGGCGGCAGCGCGTCGTCGACGCATAGCGCTCCATGTCGCGCAGCAACCCCTGCGACGCATCCGTCAGCTCCCCATTACGTTCGAGCATGACTCGCCACTTGAGGAAGTCGGCCGCCGAGGTAATCAGCACGCACTCGGCTTCGAGGCCGTCACGCCCGGCCCGGCCCGACTCCTGCTGGTAGTGCTCGAGTGATTGCGGCGCCCCCGCATGCACCACGAACCGCACGTTCGAACGATGAATGCCCATCCCGAACGCCACCGTCGCGACGACGATGTCGGCCTGCTCCTTGAGGAAGGCATCCTGATGACGCTGGCGCTGCTCGGTGGTGAGCCCGGCATGATAGGGCACCGCCCGGCGTCCTTCCTGGACCAGCCACGCCGCCAGCGCGTCGACCTCGCGTCGCGAGGTGCAGTAGACGATCCCGGCCTCGCCGCCATGCCGGGCCAGCACATCGAGCAACTGCTTCTTCAGCTGGTCGCGCGCCAGCACCCGATACAGCAGGTTCGGCCGGTCGAACGATCCGACCACCTCGAGCGCCGACTGCAATCCCAGCTGCGAGACGATGTCGTCGCGGACCCGGCCGGTGGCGGTGGCGGTGAAGGCGTGCATGCTGAGGCCCGGTAGCGCCCCCCGCAACTGGCCGAGCCGGCGATATTCGGGGCGGAAGTCGTGGCCCCACTGGCTGATGCAGTGCGCTTCGTCGACGGCCAGGAAGCTGACGCCGGTTTCGGCAAGAGTGCGGACGAAGCGCTCGCCGCCGTCGCCGACCAATCGCTCGGGTGCGACGTACAGCAAGCGGATGCGCCGCTCACGCACGTTGCGCAGCACTTCGCGCTTCGCGTCGTCGCTGAGCGCGCTGTTGTAGCAGGCCGCCGCGACGCCGCTGGCGTTGAGGCCGTCGACCTGGTCCTTCATCAGCGAGATCAGCGGCGAGACGACCACCGCCAGACCGGGCCGCAGCATCGCCGGCGCCTGGAAGCAGAGTGACTTGCCGCCGCCGGTCGGCAGCACCAGCAGCGAGTCGCGACCTTGCAGGATCGCCTCCATCACCTCGCGTTGGTGTGGGCGGAAGGTGCTGTACCCCCAGTAGCGCGCAAGGACGTCGTCGAGACTGGACAGCACCGGGAGAGAGGGGGTCACGCCAGGCGATCGTAACAGTCCCAGGCGGCCCCTCGCGAATCGGCTGTCGGAGGCGGCCAGGTCGGCCTACAGCCGCTCCGCTCTCGCGAGCATCTCCGGGTCGAATGTCACGCCGAGACCCGGGCCATCTGGAAGCGTGAGCTTGCCGTTACGGACCTCGAAACGCTCGCTCGCCCAGGGCTCCGGCTCCGGTTCGTGCACGTGGTATTCCTGGAACCCGTAAAGGTTGGGCACGCACGCGGCAAACTGGAGGACGTGCGCCTGGCCCGCGCCGGTCTTGGGGTTGTGCGGCGCGATGCCGACCAGGCCGTGGGTCTCAGCCAACCGGGCGACCTCCAGGGCGCGCAGCAGGCCGCCGTTGTACATCAGATCAGGCTGCACGAGGTCGAGGCCGCGATGACGAGCGATCCATCCGAACCGGGCCAGTGAGGTGTCCTGCTCGCCGCCGGCCACGATCAGGTCGAGCGCATCGGCCACCCGCCTGGTGTCGTCGTATTCGTCGAACGGACACGGCTCCTCGTAGATGGCCACGCCGTGCGCCTGGCAGAGTCGCCC
>JACDAO010000361.1 GCA_013695405.1 Acidobacteriota bacterium
CGGACGGACGGGCCAACGACGTCGACCCGCAGTGGCTCGACGGCGCCATCTACTTCCGCTCCGATCGTGACGGCGAGTTCAACCTCTATCGCTTCGACCCCGCGTCACGGCACGTGACGCGGCTGACCACGCACGACGACTTCCCTGTACTCGGCCTGGCCGCCGCCGCCAACCGGGTCGTCTACGAACAGGCCGGCTACCTGCACCTGTACGAGCCGGAGACGCGCCAGGCCCGGCGGCTGACGATCGGCATCGGCACCGACCTGGTCGAGCGCCGCGCCCGCTTCGTCAAGGGCCCGGAGTGGATTCGCGCGATGGCGCCCTCGCCGTCCGGGGCCCGGGTCGTCTTCGAGTATCGCGGCGAAATCGTGACGGTGCCGGCCGAGAAGGGCGATCCCCGCAACATCACGGCGACGATGGCCGTACACGAACGATCGCCCGAATGGTCGCCCGACGGCCGCTCGCTCGCCTACGTCTCGGACGCCGGCGGCGAGTACGCGCTCCACATCCGCGCCCAGGACGGCAAGGGTGAGGCCCGCGTCCTGCCCTTGAAAGGCAGCGGCTTCTACGCCACGCCGGTGTGGTCGCCCGACAGCACCCGGATTGCCCTGCGCGACAACGGCCGGCACCTGTACGTGGTCACCGTTGCCACCGGCGCGACCGTGACGGTCGCGACCGAGTCGACCTATCGGCCCGGCCCGTTCGCCGATACCAGCTACGCGTGGTCACCCGACAGTCGCTGGCTGGCCTACACCACCACCAGCAGCGCGCAGGTCCAGTCGGCGCTGCTGTACTCGATCGAACGGCGGCAGTCGTTCCCGATCAGCGACGGCCTCAGCGACGTCAGCGAGCCGGTCTTCGATCGCAACGGCAAGTACCTGTACCTGTTCGCGTCGACCAATGCCGGCCCGGTGCGCGACTGGTTCTCTCAGTCCAGCGCCGACATGCGGGCGACCAGCGCGATCTACCTGGTGGTGCTGAAGAAGGGCGAGGTCTCGCCGCTCGCCAAGGAGAGCGACGAGGAGAAGGCGCAGGAGGCAGACAAGGACGCCACCAAGGACGCCGCCGCCGCCGCGGCTGCCGGCAAGACCTCCGCAGAGATGCCGCCAGGCACGACGCCATCCGCCGCCGCCAAGCCCCCCGCCAGCCCACCGATCACCGCGATCGACGTCGATGGACTGGCCACCCGCATCGTCGCGCTGCCGATCCCGAGCGGCGAGTATTCGAGCCTGCAGGTCGGCGAGACCGGCAAGGTGTTCTACCTGCGTCGCGTCGACGGCAAGGCTTCGATCCAGCAGTTCGACCTCAAGACCCGCAAGGCCGAGGCGTACGTGCCGGCGGCCGAGCAGTACGTGATCACCGCCGACGGCAAGAAACTGCTCTACCGCAACGGCTCGTCGTTCCACGTCGTGGTCACCAGCAAGAAGGCCGACGGCAGCGAAGGGAAGGTCGACATCGACGCTCTGCAGGTCCGCGTCGATCCGACCGCCGAATGGCCGCAGATCTTCGACGAGGCGTGGCGGATCAACCGCGACTACTTCTACGCGACCAACTACCACGGCCGCGACTGGCCGGCGATTCGTCGCAAGTACGCCGCGTTCCTGCCGCACCTGGCGCATCGCACCGACCTGGCGCGCGTGATCCAGTGGATGACCAGCGAACTGGCAGTCGGACATTCCTACGGCGGCGGCGGTGATACCCGGCGCAAGCCCGGCATCGTGCCGGGCGGTCTGCTCGGTGCCGACTACGACGTGGTCAGCGATCGCTATCGTTTCAGAAAGGTGTACGGCGGGCTGAACTGGAACCCGTCGCTGCGCTCGCCGCTGACCGAACCGGGGGTCGACGTGCGGGCCGGCGAGTTCCTGATCGCGGTGCAGGGCGTCGACGTGCGGGCCTCGTCGGCCAATATCCACGCCGTGTTGGAGAACACCGCCGGCAAGCTGGTCGAGCTCACCGTTGGCCCGACTGCGGACGGCGCCGGTTCACGCGTGATCAAGGTGGTGCCGGTGGAGAGCGAGGCGGCGCTGCGCAATCGCGACTGGGTCGAAGGCAACCTGCGCAAGGTCACCGAGGCCAGCAAGGGCCGGGTCGCCTACGTCTATGTGCCGAACACCGCCGGCCTCGGCCACGAATACTTCAAGCGGTACTTCTTCCCGCAGACCAACCGCGATGCGATCATCGTCGACGAACGTTTCAACGGCGGCGGCCAGGTCGCCGACTACTACATCGACCTGCTGCGTCGGCCGTTGATCAGCTACTGGGCGACCCGCTACGGGGAAGCAATCCGCACCCCGGCCGCAGCCGTCATGGGCCCGAAGGTGATGGTCACCGACGAGACCGCCGGCTCTGGCGGCGACCTGCTGCCGTGGATGTTCCGCAAGTTCAAGGTCGGACCGATTGTCGGCAAGCGCACCTGGGGCGGCCTGGTCGGCATCCTCGGCTATCCGGTGTTGATGGACGGCGGCAACGTGACCGCGCCGAACCTGGCCATCTTCACCGAGGACGGCTGGGTGGTCGAGAACGAAGGGGTGGCACCCGACGTCGAGGTCGAGCAGACGCCGGCCGACGTCATCAAGGGCGGCGATCCGCAACTCGAGCGAGCGATTGCGATGGCACTGGAGGCACTGGCGAAGAGCCCGGTGACGCCACCGAAGCGTCCGGCTGACCCGGTGCGATGATGCCGCCTGGCTTTGACAGGCCACGCTGCGGCGTGGCGAAATAGCGCACTCCAGGAGACTCCGATGCTCAATCGACGTGCATTTCTGAGGGGAGCGTCGGCGGCGGGCGTTGCCGTTGCCACAACCACGGCTTTGCTCGAGCCGCACCTCGAGGGCCACTGGTGATCGGGCCTGTCCGAGCGGTGTCGCTGGCTGTCGTGCTGACTGGTCTGACGGCCTCGTTGTCGTCGGCGCAGCCGCCGTCGTCGGCCGGCGCGCCCACTCCCGGCGCGGCGTCGGCGCTGCTGCCGTTCGCGCCAGGCGTCCGCTACGACGCGTCGGTGCCGACGCTGCAGCAGGTGCTCGGGTACGAGCCGGGCCAGGTGATCACACCGCCCGATGGCGTGGTGGCGTACCTGCGGGCGCTGGCGCAGGCTGCTCCGACCCGGACCCGGCTGATCGAGTACGGCAAGACCTGGGAGGGCCGGCCGCTGCTGGTGCTGGCGATTGCCTCGGCGGAGCGGATGGCGCAGCTCGACACGGTGCAGCAGGGGCTGGTGCGTCTGGCCGATCCGCGCGGCGTGTCGGCCGGCGACCAACAGCGCCTGATTGCCTCGTTGCCGGTCGCGGTCTGGTTGATGCACGCGGTGCACGGCAACGAGATCTCGTCGACCGACGCGGCGCTGCTCGAGGCCTACCACCTGCTGGCGGCGCGCGACGACCCGCAGGTGACGCAGATCCTGCGCGACGCGCTGGTGCTGATCGATCCGCTGCAGAATCCCGACGGGCGAGCCCGGTTCGTCGCGACCAATGCGCAGGGCGCCGGGGTCGAGCCCGATCCCGATCCGATCGCCGCCGAGCACAACGAACCCTGGCCCGGCGGGCGCGCCAACCACTACCTGTTCGACATGAACCGCGACTGGTTTGCGCAGTCGCAGCTCGAGACCCGCGGTCGCACCAGGTTCTTCCTGCAGTGGTACCCGCAGGTGGTCGTCGATCTGCACGAGATGGGCGGCGAGTCCAGCTACTACTTCGCGCCGCCCGCCGATCCGCTGAACCCGCACATCTCGTCACAGCAGGTCGGCTGGTTCAACACCATCGGGCGCGCCAACGCCGCCAGGTTCGACGAGCGCGGCTTCCCGTACTTCATCCGCGAGGTGTTCGACTCGTTCTACCCGGGCTACGGCGAGTCGTGGCCGATCTTCCACGGCGCGATTGGCATGACGTACGAGATGGCGTCGTCGCGGGGCCTGGTCTATCGCCGCACCGACGACACGGTGCTGTCGTACCGCGACGGCGTGCTGCGCCACTTCACGGCGGCAATCACCACCGCCGCGACCGCGGCCGCCAATCGCGAACAGCTGCTCGGTGACTTCGTGGCCTACCGCCGGGCGGCGGTCGCCGACGGCGAGAAGAGCCGGACTCGGGCGTGGCTGGTGCCAGCGGGCGCTGATCCGTCGCGCACGCATCGGTTCGTGCAGTTGCTGCGCGATCAGGGTTTCGACGTGCTGCAGTCGGCCGAGGCGATCGCCATCGGCACGCGGACGCTGGCGGCCGGGACCTACGTGATTCCGGCCGGTCAACCGGCCGGGCGCCTGCTCCAGAACCTGCTCGATCCGGCAATTGCGCAGCCTGAGGCCTTCGTCAAGGAACAGGACCGTCGGCGCCGCAAACGGCTCCCCGACCAGATGTACGACGTCACCGCGTGGCACCTGCCGTCGGCCTTCGACGTCGAGGTGGTGCCATTCGAACGGCCGGTGTCAGGCATCCGTACGCAGGCCGTGGCCACGGCACCGGCGATTGCGTTGCCCGCCGCCAGGGTCGGCTACGTGATGCCGTGGGGGACCGGTGCCGCCGCCCTGGTGGTGGCCGCGCAGAAGGCCGGCGTGAAGGTGCGCTTCGCCGACGCCGGCTTCACGATTGCCGGGCGCGCCTACCCGGTGGGATCGGCGATCATCCGGACCAGCGACAACGCCGCCGACCTTCCGGCCAGCCTGTCGCGGCTGGCCACCGAACACCGTACCGAGGTCGTGCCGATCGACTCGGCGTTCGTCGACGACGGTATCTCACTCGGCAGCAACGAGGTCGTGGTGCTCAAGGCGCCGCGCGTGCTGCTCGCCTGGGACACGCCGACCTCGTCGCAGAGCGCCGGGTGGGCGCGCTACGTGCTCGAGCGCCGCTACGGCCAGCGTGTGACCGCGGTGCGCGTCAGTGCGCTGGCGATGGTCGACCTGTCACGCATCGACGTGGTGGTGCTGCCGTCTGGCCAGTACACGCAGGCAATCACCGGACCGGTCCTGCAGCGCCTCAAGGACTGGGTCACTGGCGGCGGCACGCTGATCACCGTCGCCGACGCAACCCGGTGGGCCACCCGCGAAGGCGTCGCGCTGCTCGACACGACGCCAGAACTGCGCGACGGCCGTCCGGAACCGAGTAGCCCCGCAACAGGGGGCGCGAGTGCGCCCGCCGGGGCCAGTTCCGGGTCGGGGCCCGCGGCGTCCGGATCCGCTGCGGCGACCCGGCCGCCGGCCACGCCGGGTGCGACCGAGAGTCCGCGGCAGCCGATCGATCACGAGAAGGCAATCACGCCGAAGGACGAACCGCCGGTGCAGACTTCTGGCGCGCTGATGCGCGCGACGCTGGACACCGAGCACTGGCTGACCGCCGGCACCGATGGCGAGGTGCAGGTGCTGGTCGAAGGCACCCGGGTGTTCTCGCCGATCACCATCGACAAGGGCCGCAACGTCGGCACCTTCGCCAGCGGCGACGGCGCAGTCGTGGCCGGCCTGATGTGGCCGGAGGCGAAGACGGCCCTCGCCAGCAAGCCGTTCCTGATCGTGCAGCCGCGCGGCCGCGGGTACGTCATCGCCTTCACCGAGGATCCCAACCACCGGGCCTTCCTCGAAGGCACCGAGTTGCTGTTCATCAACGCGGTGCTGCTCGGGACAGCGCACTAGAATTCCAGAATGGCAGAATCGCAGAAGGGCAAGAAGTATCTCAGCCCGTCGACCGTGTGAAGACGAGTGCCGTGGCGGGGCCGCCAGCGGCACCGTGCGGCGCGTAGATGGGTCGCTCGCCCAGATAGCTGAAGCCGCAGGCCAGGTAGAAGCGAGCCGCCGGCTGGTTGCCGGGTAGCACCGCCGCCTGGAGCGAGGTGGTGCCGGCCGCCACCGACTGTGCGAGCGCGTGCTCGATCAGCGAGCGTCCGATTCCGTGGCGCTGGCACGCCGGGTCGACGTAGAGCGTGAACAGCTCACTCGTCGCCGCGCTGTCGGCCAGCCCGGTGCCGGCGACACCGACCACATGGTCGTCACGGACCGCCACCGTGAAGCCGAACCATTCGGGCGAAGCGTCCACCTCGCGCGTCAGCCGCTCGTGACCGTACCAGTGCGCAATGACCCGCGCGAGGTAGTCGTCGCTGACCAGTCCGGCGTACGCCAGCCGGGTCGCCCGGCCGCAGACGTCGGCGATCGCCGCGACGTCGACGGCCGTTGCCGGTCGGATCGGGAGCGGCGCGATCACCCGACCAGCGTCATGAAGCCGCAGCGTGCCGCCGGCGCGGGCGCGCTGCCGGCGGTGATCGCCGGCAGCAGCAGGTCGGCCAGGTAGGCATAACCAGCGTCGTTGGGGTGGAAGCCGTCAGCCGAATAGATACCCGGGTCATAGGACCGGCCATCGCACATCGCGTCCACGACCGGCACGCGGCTGGCGAGCGGATTGATCGCCTCGGTGGTCAGGCGCACGGCCACCTCCTGCACGATCCGCCGCTCGGCCAGGGGCCGTCCAGCCACGTATGGCAACGCGCCCATGTTGGGCAGGTTCAACACGACGATCAAGGCCCCCGGCGCCCGGGTGCGGACCGCATCGAGCAGTCGGCCGTAGTCGCGCGCGTACGCCTGCACCTGCTGCGTGAGGTAGCCGGCCGGATCGCCGCCGCCGCGTCCGGCGCCGATCGCGGTGGCAATGGTGTTGGTGTCGTTAGCGCCGGCGAAGATCGTGACCAACGTCGCCTGCGGTGGCACGAACGGCGCCAGCCGATCGATGAAGTTGCCGGGAGTCTGGCGGCCGATGCTGTTGCCGAGGGTCTCGAGATCCGGGCTGAGCACGCCGCCGGGCAGCGACAGGTTGGTCAGGGTCACCTCGCGGCTGGCGCGCAGGCGTCGCGCGATCACCGGCACGTAGCCGGTGCCGTCGCTGCAGGCCGTCAACGGCAGGCACGGCACGCTGCTGCCGACCCCGGCGGCATCGCTGGCACCAATCGCGACATAGAACACCGCGCTGGTCCCGGGCGGCGATGGCGCGGTCGGCGACGAGGTCGAGCTGCCGCCCGAGCAGGCCGTCAGCAGCGCCAGTGCCAGCATCGTCGCGCCGGTTATGACGCGCGACCGGCCGCTGCGGACCGGTCCGGACCGCCTGTTATGATGCGCCGCACGGCGCGTCTCCGACGACTCGTTCATGCCTGTCATCCGCTTGTGCAAGGAGAGTGCGTCCATGCGTCAGTTGGCGCTCGTTGCGTGTGTCGTGCTGTGGACCCTGACCGGTGCGTCCGGACTGGCGCAGACCGGCATCGTGTCGCCCAAAGAACAGTTCGGCTTCGCCATCGGCGACGACTACCAGCTGGCCACGTACGAACAGCTGTCGGCGTACTGGCAGCGGCTCGATCAGCAGTCCGATCGCATGACGCTGGTCGACATCGGACGCACCGCCGAGGGCCGCACCCAGTGGATGGCGATCATCACCTCGCCGGAGAATCATCGCAAGCTGGAGCGCGTGAAGACGATTGCCCGCCGGCTGGCACTGGCCGGCGACGTCGCTACTGCGGCCGAGGCGCACGCGCTGGCCGCCGAGGGCAAGGCGGTCGTGTGGATCGACGGCGGGTTGCACGCCACCGAGACGCTCGGCGCGCAGCAACTGATCGAGACCGTCTATCAACTCGTCAGCGGTGAGGACGCCGAGACCAGGCGCATCCTCGACGACGTGGTCGTGCTGGCCGTCCATGCCAACCCCGACGGTCACGACCTGGTCGCCAACTGGTACCTGCGCGAGCCCGACCCGCGCAAGCGCGTCGAGGGCAACCTGCCGCGTCTCTACCAGAAGTACGCCGGCCACGACAACAACCGCGACTCGTACATGGCGGCGCTGGCCGAGACCGCCAACATGAACCGGATCCTGTACCGCGAGTGGTACCCGCAGATCATGTACAACCATCACCAGACCGGCCCGGCCGGCACGGTGATGTTCGCGCCGCCGTTCCGCGATCCGTTCAACTACGTCTACGATCCGCTGATCCCGACCAGCCTCGACCTGGTCGGCGCGGCGATGCACACCCGGTTCGCCGCCGAGGGCAAGCCCGGTGTCACCATGCGGCGCGGCGCCAACTACTCGACCTGGTGGAACGGCGGACTGCGCACCACGGTGTACTTCCACAACATGATCGGCCTGCTCACCGAAACGATTGGCAGCCCGACCCCGATCGAGATCCCGTTCCGGCCCGATCGGCTACTGCCGAGCAACGACCTGCCTTTTCCGATCGAGCCGCAGACCTGGCACTTCCGCCAGAGCATCGAGTACTCGCTGACGGCCAACCGCGCGGTGCTCGACCTGGCGTCTCGTTACCGCGAGCAGTTCCTGTTCAACATCTGGCGAATGGGCCGCAACGCGATCGAGCGCGGCCAGACCGACACCTGGACGATGACGCCGGGGCGGCTCGCGAAGCTCAACGAGGAGGCCCGCGCCAGCGGCGTGCCGGTGACGGCAAGCGGCAGCGGCGGGTCGACCCCGCCGTCGTTGTTCACGCGGGTGCTGCGCGATCCGGCGCTGCGCGATCCGCGCGGGTACATCCTGTCGGCCGACCAGCCCGATTTCCCGACCGCGATCGTCTTCGCCAACGCGCTGATCAAGGCGGGCGTCGCCGTCCACACCGCGCGCGAAACCTTCAGCGTCGCCGGGCGGACGTACCCGGCGGGATCGTTGGTGGTCAAGACCGCCCAGGCCTTTCGCCCGCACGTGCTCGACATGTTCGAGCCGCAGGATCACCCCAACGACGTCCAGTATCCGGGCGGCCCGCCAATCGCCCCGTACGACAGCGCCGGCTGGACACTGGCCTATCAGATGGGCGTGAAAGTCGACCGCATCCTCGACGCCTTCGATGGTCCCTTCACGGTGGCCCAGAACGAACTGGCGATCCCGCCCGGTACCGTGCGCGGCCCGGCGCGCGCGGCCGCGTACGCCTTCGCGCACACCACCAACCAGGCGTTCCGCGTCGTCAACCGCCTGCTGGCCGCCGGCGATCGCGTGGAACGGCTGGCCGACGGCCGCTTCCTGGTCCGCAGTCGCGCGGGCACCCGAGCCCGCCTCCAGGCGCTGGCCACTGTCACCGGCGTGTCCTTCGACGCCTTGTCCGCGCGACCCGCAGCGGGGCGGGTGCTGCGCCCGGTGCGAATCGGCCTGTGGGACCGCTTCGGCGGATCGATGCCGTCCGGATGGCTGCGCCTGGTCTTCGAGCAGTTCGAGTTCCCGTACGAGGTGGTCTACCCGGCGCAGCTCGACGCCGGCAACCTCGGCGCGCGCTTCGACGCGATCGTCCTGGTGGACGGGGCGATCAGCGGCGCCACGGGCGACGACTCCATCGCCCGCAGCCCTCGTCCCGAGACCATCCCGGCCGAGTACCGGGAGCGGCTCGGCGCGGTGACCGCGTCGCGCACCGTGCCGCAGCTCAAAGCGTTTCTCGAGCAGGGCGGGACGGTGCTGGCGATTGGCAGCTCGACCCGGTTGGCCGGACTGCTCGACCTGCCGATCACGAACAAGCTGACCGAGTCGGTGAACGGCGTCGAGCGCCCGCTGCCGCGCGAGAAGTACTACGTGCCGGGTTCGATCCTGCGCGTCAGGGTCGACCCCAGCCATCCGCTCGCGCACGGCCTGGCCGATCAGGTCGACGTCTACTTTGACAACAGCCCGGTGTTCGCGCTGCCTGCCGATGCGGCGGCCCGCGGCATCGCCCCGGTGGCCTGGTTCGACACGGCGTCGCCGCTGCGCAGTGGCTGGGCCTTGGGGCAACAGCAGCTCGAGGGCGGCGTGGCCATTGCCGAAGCCACCGTCGGCAAGGGCACGCTGGTCCTGTACGGCCCGGAAGTGACCTTCCGTTCCCAGCCGCACGGCACCTTCAAGTTCCTGTTCAACGGGCTGATCAGGAGCGCGAACTAACCGGACGCCGCACGGCTACGGCACTTCGAGCTGCGCGAGCCGCTGATCCAGCTCGGCGCGCGGATGCCAGGTGCCGTTGTGCACGACGCCGGCGCGGTCGATCGACCTGGTGATGTCCTGCAGCGGGTTGGCATTGAGCACCAGCAGATTGGCGCGCTTGCCGGTCGCCACCGTGCCGTCCTTCGCATCAGTCCCGAAGTAGACCGCGACGTTGCGGGTGCCAGACACCAGCGCCTGATACGGCGTCAGCCCGGCCTTGACCACGGCGGCCAGCTCCTGGTGGGTGGCGATGCCCGGCACGTTGAGGATCTGCGGGCTGTCGGCACCGAGCAGGATGCCGACTCCCGCCGCTTGCATCTGCCGCAGCAGGGCGCTGCGGAAGGCCATCAGCCGCTGCCGTTGCGCCGCGGACGGCTTCTGCGGCCCGCCCTGGAAGCTACGCAGGCCCGACTCCCACTGGCTGCGCAGCGTCGCCGGCACCCAGGCCAGCTCCGGTCGCTGCATTGCCTGCTCGATCGGTTCGTCGATCAGGAAGTTCAGCATCAGGGTCTCGGTCGGGACCACCCACACGTCAGCCGCCTTGGTCTTCTGCACCAGCGCCGGGATCTTGCCATCGTCGAGATCCTGGGCGATCAGCGTGCCGAAGAAGCCGCTGCCGGCGGGTCCAATCGTCGCGCCATCGCGCAGCGCCGCCTCGGCATAGCCATCGAGGTGATCGATCGAGCGGTAGCCGGCTTCGATCGCACGATGGACACCGACCGCCGCCGGCACGTGTCCGGCAAACGGCAGGCCGACGTCGCGTGCCGTCCGCGCCAACGCCAGAAAGGCGTCGAGCGGCACTCCGGGGTGGATCTTGAGCAGGTCGTACCCGGCGGCTTTCTGATCCCGCACCATCTGCTCGGCTGCGGCGACGCTGCTCACCGACTTGCCGTTGGCGGAGGGACCCGAAGTGTAGATCCGCGGGCCGGTCAGGGCGCCGCTGGCGACGCGGTCGCGCAGTGCCAGTTGCGCAGGATGTCCCTGCATGCTGCGGATGGTCAGCACGCCATGCACGAGATTGAGCGCCAGAATGCGTTCGTTCAGCGCCGCGTCGGACCCGGCCAGATGGCCGTGCATCTCGCCGATGGCCGGCATCACGTACTTGCCGGTCAGCGTCACCACCTGGGCGCCGGCCGGCGGAGTGATCC
>JACDAO010000378.1 GCA_013695405.1 Acidobacteriota bacterium
GTTGCGAGGCGGCCCACGCGTGGCAGCAGGCGCTGCCCGGGGGCGCGACAACAGGACTCGAACGACGCTGTCGGCGCACCGGCGTGGCCGAGCGACAGGCGCGCAAGGACGCCGCCCGCTCGTCGCACCGAACGTCCGAGGAGGACGACACGCCGCGGCCGGTCGTCGTCTCGTCGATGCCCCCGGCAAAATGGACGCGATGGGCGAGGCGGATCGGCGTTGATGCCGGGAGCAACACGCTGCTGCTGCTGTCGGTGAGCACCGCGGGCGGCCCACCGTTGTCGTCGTGCCGCGAGGCGCTGCTGATTGCCGGTGTGTCGAGCGCACCGGGAGTGCCGGCCTTGCCGGCGCAACTGCTGGCCACGGTGGCGCACCGGCAACTGCGACGACATCGCTGGCGCTGGTTCCGGCTGCAGCAATGGCAGCGCGACGCGCAGCACGCACGAACGCGGTGGCTGCGGGCGCACGATGACGGGCCGACGTTGTTCGACGGCCCGCCAGATGGCGCACCGGTCAGCGTCGTCGATGTCGCCTGCGAGCCGGCCATCGTCCACGAACTGCACGCCGTGCTGAGGCGATCGCGGTGAGCGCGCCGTGGATCTCCGGCGGCCAGGTGTCGTCGGTGCTGGTCGAGCGCCAGCTCGCCGTGATGCTGCTGCGTCGCGCACAGGAAGAACAGGCGCAGCGCGCGGCGCGGCGCTGTGCGCGCGCCTGGCGCGTGGCAGCCGACGCCCTGGGGCCGGCCTCTGGTGCCACCGCGGTCTGGGCGTACCTGATGCGGCCCTGCGCGACCGAGTGCGGCTGGCAACCGGGCCCCGTGAGTGCGGCGCGCGTGGGTACCGCACCGGCGCAGGTGGCGGACGGGCGCCTCGGCCCGTCGTCGATGGCGTTGATCGCGATGCCGTGGGGGCTGCAGCAGGATGGCCTGCAGCGGGCCTGCGTCCGGATCGGCGCGGAGCGTGGCGTGCGTTGGGCCAGCGTCTGCAACGGCGTGAGCTGGCGCTGGTACGACGTGGCTCGACCCTATGCCCGCGATCACCTCGCGCTCGACCTCACCCAGGCCGACGCCGACGGCCGTGTGTGGCATGTGCTGTGGCTGCTGGCGCAGACGGCGTCCGCCCCAGGCCAGGAGTCCGATGCGGCGGGTCGGACGGTGCTGCTCGATCGCCTCACGTCTGCCAGCGCGCGCCATGTCACCGCCGCTGCCGCCGCGCTCCGCGACGGGGTCGCCGACACGCTCGACGACCTGGTCGGCCGGCTCGGTGGATCGACCGACACCCACGTCACACAGATCTTCCAGTGGCTGTTCCTGCTGTTTGCCGAAGCGCGCAGCCTGCGGCCGCTCTGGCACCCCGTCTACCGACGCAGCTATGCGTTGTCGCCGCTGATCGACGAGCGAGCACCCAGTCGGCTGCCATGTGGACTGCACGACAGCCTGGTCGCCATCAGCCGGGCCGGACGAGACGGCATCACCTCGCCGGCCCTGGCCCTGCCTGCCCTGAACGGGCCGTTGTTCGCCGACGGGCCGCTGGCACGGTGGCCGGGCCAAGCACTCCAGGACCGCGATCTCGGCCGCCTGCTCGGTCGGCTGGCTCGCGGCCCGGTGGCCCGTGCTGGCCGGATCGACTTCGAGGAACTCGGAGTCGAGCACCTCGGGACCATCTACGAACATCTGATGTCGCCGCCGGGCCGTGGGCCCGAACCCGGCGTGGCGCGCGCCCCCGGTCTGCTGCGCAAGCGAAC
Source organism: Acidobacteriota bacterium (assembly GCA_013695405.1). GTDB lineage: Bacteria > Acidobacteriota > Vicinamibacteria > Vicinamibacterales > Vicinamibacteraceae > Luteitalea. Next base: position 1,744 of record JACDAO010000378.1, read on the forward strand.
CGGCGCGTTCTACACGCCGCGCAGCCTGGCCGACCTGCTCGTCCAGCGCACGCTCGAGCCGCTGGTCAGCGAGGCGAGTGCCGATCAGATCCTTGCGCTGCGGGTGGTCGATCCGGCGATGGGCAGCGGTGCGCTGCTGGCGGCGGCGACCCGCTATCTCGTCGCCGCGGTGCACGCGGCCCGGGTGCGGGAGGGACGCGGCGGGATGCTCGACCTGCCGCTGGCCGAGCGTCACGAGCTGCCCCGCCGCGTCGTCGAACAGTGCCTGTATGGCGTGGACGTCAACCCGCGGGCCGTCCACGTGGCACGGCTGTCGCTGTGGTTGCTGTCACTGGCGCCCGACCGGCCGCTGACCTGGCTCGATGCGCACCTGCGCGTCGGCAGCAGCCTGGTCGGGATCACCCCGGCGGCCCTGTTGGCGCGTCATCCGGGCCACACACCACGTGCCTCGCGATCGGACGGCCAGCTGACGCTGTTCGAGCTCACGCGCTGGCACCACGAAGCCGACCGCACCGGCTCGATGTTGCGCGAGCTGTCGGCGCAACCGACCGAGACGGCTGAGGACGCGCGCGTCAAGGCGATGACGCTGACCCGGCTGCGTGCCGACCGGGCGCTGGCGTCATGGCGAACCCGCGCCGACCTCTGGTGCGGCGCGGCGATGGACGTCGCGCCCCCGGGCGCGTCGGCCTGGCGCGCGGTCGAGGACGCGGCGCGCGTTCAGCTCACACCGGCCGGGGGCACGTCGCGGGTTGCGCACACGCTCAGCGAGCGCTGGCAGGCACTGGCCGACGCGCAGCCGTGCCTGCACTGGAGCCTCGAGTTCCCGGACGTCTTCGATGCCGGACGCGGCGGCTTCGACGCGGTTCTGGCGAATCCGCCCTGGGAGATGCTGCGTGCCGATCTCGGCAGCCGGGCCGATCGCCAGGCGAGTCGCGACGCGGTCGGGCCGCTGCTGCGCTTCGTCCGGCGATCCGGTGTGTACCGCCATGCCGGCGGTCACATCAACAGCTACCAGCTGTTCCTCGAACGCATGCTGCAGCTGCTGCGGCCCGGCGGCCGGCTTGGCTGCCTGTTGCCGGGCAGCGTGCTGGCCGACCACGGCGCTGGCGCGCTTCGGCGGCATCTGTTCGACCAGGCGTCCGTCGACCGCCTCTCGCTGTTCGACAATCGCGACGCGTGGTTCCCGATTCATCGCTCGATGCGCGTCGTCTCGGTCACGGCAACGGCCGGCGCGGCCACCACCAGCGTGCTGATCGACGAGGGCGAACCGTTGCGGGTGTACGACAGAGCGGCCCCCGCCACGCCTGAGACCCCGCGCGTGCTGACCCGCGATCTGCTGCGCCAGGCCGGTGGCGTGCGCGAGCCGGTGC
>JACDAO010000385.1 GCA_013695405.1 Acidobacteriota bacterium
GGTGACCGCCGACGGGTTGGTCGTCGGCGTCGGCGCCTTGGCGGGGGAGGTGGCGGCCGGGCCCGGGCCCGACAAGCCGCTCATCACCGAGCCAGGGCCTCGTGCGCCGATGATCGCCAGCCCGAGCGCGACGAGCATGAACAGACCCCCGAGGATGGCCGAGGATTTGGAGAGCACGGTGGCGCCCTGCCGGGCGCCGAAGGCCGCCTGACCGCCGCCACCACCGAAAGCCGAGGCAATGTCGCCGCCCTTGCCCTGCTGCAGCAAGACCGCCAGCAGCAGCATCAGGCAGACGACCACGTAGATGGTGACGAGCAGCCAATACAGCATAACGGCCTAGGATACCGTGCCGGCCGACCGCCGGCAACCACAAAGCCCTACCTGGCGGCCGCTTCGGCGATCGCGTAGAAGCCGCGCGGGTCGAGACTGGCGCCGCCGACCAGCGCCCCGTCCACGTCCGGTTGCTGCAGGATCGCCCGGGCGTTGTCGGGCTTGACGCTGCCGCCATACAGGATCTGGCAATGGTCGGCGGGCTCCCCGCCGAGCCACGCGCGGAGCCGGCCGCGAATGTGCGCGTGCGCCTCCTGCGCCTGTTCCGGAGTCGCATGGCGGCCGGTGCCGATCGCCCATACCGGCTCATAGGCCACCACCATGGTGGCGAACTGCTCGGTCGAGACGCCGTCGATCGCCGCTTTGAGCTGGGTGTCGAGCACCTCGAGGGTGCGGCCCCCCTCGCGCTCCTCGAGGGTCTCGCCGATGCACGCAATCGGCGCCAAGCCCGCGGCATAGGCCGCGTGCACCTTGCGGGTGACGTCCGCATCGGTGTCCCCGAACACGCGCCGGCGCTCCGAGTGCCCGAGGATCACCAGTTCGGCGCCGGCCTCCTTGAGCATCACCGCGCTGACCGCGCCCGTGAAGGCGCCGTCTTTCTCCCAATAGCAGTCCTGCCCGGCCGTCGCGATGCCCGAATTGCGCAGCGCATCCGCCACCGCGTGCACCGCCGTGAACGGCGGCGCGATCACCACCTCGATCTCGGTGAAATCACGCGCCAGTGTGCGGAACTCCTTGGCGAAGGCGATGGCATCGGCCACGCCCTTGAACATCTTCCAGTTGCCGGCGATCAGGGGAGACCGCATGGTCGTTACTCCTTCTCCGGCAGCACCTCGACCCCGGGCAGCGCGCTGCCACCGAGGAACTCGAGGCTGGCGCCGCCACCGGTCGAAATGTGGCTGATCCGGTCGGCGACCCCCGCCTGGGTCACCGCGGCGATCGAGTCGCCACCGCCGATGATCGTGGTGCCGTCGAGGCTGGCGACCGCCTGGGCGACGGTGTTGGTGCCGTTGGCGAAGGCCGGGATCTCGAACACCCCCATCGGGCCGTTCCAGACCACCGTCTTGGCGCCGGCGATGATCCCGGCGTAGCGCGCCGCGGTCTTCGGGCCGATGTCCAGGCCCATCCGCTGGCCAATCGACGCGTCGTGGACGTCGAGCGTCTCGGTCGGCACGTCGGCCGAGAGCGCCTCGGCGACCACGTGGTCCTCGGGCAGCGCCAGCGTCAGCCCACGCGCGTCGGCCTGGGCCTCGAGGTCGCGGGCCGTGTCGACCAGGTCGGCCTCGACCAGCGACCTGCCGACGTCGAGCCCCTGCGCCTTCAGGAAGGTGTACGCCATCGCCCCACCGATCACCAGGGCGTCGACCTTGGGCAGCAGATTCTGAATCACCTGCAGCTTGTCGCTGACCTTGGCGCCGCCGAGCACGGCCACGAACGGCCGCTCCGGGTTGTTCAGCGCCTTGCCCATGTACGCCACTTCACTGGACATCAACAGGCCGGCCGCGGCGTCGCCGACGAAGCGGACCATCCCCTCGGTCGACGCATGGGCGCGGTGCGCCGACCCGAACGCGTCGTTGACGTAGACGTCGGCCAGCGCCGCCAGTTGCCGGGCGAAGCCCTCGTCGTTGGCTTCTTCCCCGGCGTGGAAGCGCAGGTTCTCGAGCAGGACCACGCCCGGCGCGCCAGCCTTGCCGATCGCCTCGGTGGCGGCCGCGCCGATGCAGTCGGACGCGAAGATCACCGGCTGACCGATCAGCGTCGACAGCCGATCGGCGACCGGCTGCAGGGAGAACTCCGGCGTCGGCCTGCCCTTGGGTCGCCCGAGGTGCGACGCCAGGATGACCGTCGCGTCCTGATCCAGCGCGTAGCGAATCGTCGGCAGCGACGACTGGATCCGGGTGTCGTCGGTGATCTGGCCGTTCTTGATCGGCACGTTGAAGTCGACGCGTACGAACACGCGCCGACCCTTCAGATCCAGATCCTTGATCGATCGTTTTGCCATGCGGTGACTACAGTCCCTTGGAGGCCATGTAGACCAGCAGGTCGACGCAGCGGCTGCTGTAACCCCACTCGTTGTCGTACCAGCTCAGGACCTTGACGAAGTCGCCGTCCATCACCTTGGTGTACGCCGAGTCGATGATCGAGCTGTTGGAGTTCTTGCGGAAGTCAACCGACACCAGCGGGGCGTCCTCGACGGCGAGGATGCCCTTCAGCGGACCGCTCGCGGCTGTCCTGAACGCCGCGTTGACCTCGTCGGCGGTGGTCTTCTTGCCGACGATCACCGCGAGGTCGACCACCGAGACGTTCGGTGTCGGCACGCGCATCGCGAACCCGTCAAGCCTGCCCTTCAGTTCCGGCAGCACCTCGCCGACCGCCTTGGCCGCGCCAGTGGTGGTCGGGATCATCGACAGCGCCGCTGCGCGCGCCCGGCGCAGGTCCTTGTGCGGCAGGTCGAGCAGCTGCTGGTCGTTGGTGTAGCTGTGGATGGTGGTCATCCAGCCCTTCACGAT